>WRLA01000029.1 GCA_009777825.1 Bacteroidales bacterium | reverse complement strand
ACGAATTTGTGAACTGGACAGACCTCGACGGCACAATCGTCTCTACCGACCCGCTGTACAAGTTTATCGTTGGCGACAACCTGATTTTGTTTGCTAACTTTGAGGTTAAAACATTCCAAATCACCGTATTACCCAATCCGCCAAACGGTGGAACAGTCTCCGGCGGCGGTATCTATGATTGCGGCGGAATCGCCATCGTAAAGGCATTCCCCGAACCCTGCTACACCTTCCTCAACTGGACGCTCAATGGCGTTGTGGTTTCATTGGACGCTTTCTATGCGGTTGACGTAGAAGAATCCTGCACTTTAATTGCGAATTTTGAACTGTCATATTTCGACGTCATCGTGTCGGCAGATCCGGGCGGTACCGCCGGAACAACCGAAATGCACATCGCCTGCGGAACAACCAAAACAGTATTTGCCCAGGCTGACGACGGCTATCATTTTACCCACTGGACGGATGACAATGTTACGGTTTCTACTATTTCTCCGTACTCATTTATAGTAGAAAAATCCTGTGATTTAGTAGCACATTTTGAGAAAAGAACCTACGACATCGTCCTTTTGGCAAACCCGACTCAAGGCGCCACAATGCTTATCGGCGCAGGCACCTACGACGCAGGCGACGATATCATCGTCGAAGCCATCGCCCACCCGTGCTACACCTTTATCGAATGGACGGAAAACGGCGTACCGGTTTGTCTCAACCCGCAATACCCGTTCACCGTAACAAAATCGCGTACTTTGGTTGCAAACTTCGAGATTATACTCTACGACGTCGCCCTGTCGGTAGATCCGCCGGACACCGGCGAAGCCATCGGCGGCGGCACCGGACTCCCCTGCGGCGACAGCATCACCATCACGGCTATCCCCGAGGAATGTTACACTTTCGTCGAATGGACGGAAAACGGCGTTTTCGTCTCCAATGACAATCCTTATAAATTTGAACTCACCGAAGACCGCGATATTGTGGCGCACTTTACTATAAGATATTGCAATATTACGGTATCTGCTGATCCGGCAGTAGGCGACAACGCCGTTTCCGACAACCTTTATGGCATCCTCTGCGGCGAAACCGTTACCGTAACCGCCGTCGCCGACCCGTGTTTCACTTTCCTCTACTGGACAGAAGACGGCGTTATAGTCTCTTACGACGCCGAATATACCTTTGAAGTACTCGAAGACCGCGATTTAGTCGCCAACTTTGCACAGAAAACTTTCGCCATCACCCTGCTGAGAAATCCACCGGCAGGCGGCGACGTCGAGGGCGGCGGCAATCAACTCTGCGATGATATCATCACAGTAACAGCAATCCCCGACGAATGCTACACCTTCATCAACTGGACGGAAGATGGCGTACCGGTTTGCTACACCACTGATTATGAATTTTGGGTAACCGAACCGCGCACCCTCGTCGCCAACTTTGAACGGAAAACTTTCGACGTGACCGTCTTCGCCAATCCGTCGTATGCCGGCACAGCCGAACCAAACTACACCGACGTCCCCTGCGGAGATCCCGTCATGGTCATAGCAACCGCCAATCCCGGCTACCAATTTGTGGATTGGACGGAAAATGGCGTTCCGGTTTGGTTCGATGCGCTCTATCCATTTGACGTAAAATCGTCCCGCGTGTTGGTTGCCAATTTCACCATACAATCGTTCGATATCACCGTCATAGCAGATCCGACGATAGGCGGCGATGTTACCGGCGGCGGTCCCTACAACAACGGCGACGAGGCAACCGTAACGGCAACTCCCAAACCGCACTACATGTTTATCAACTGGACGGAAAACGGCATGCCGGTTTGCGACGATCCCGATTACACCTTTATAGTAACGCAATCCCGTACTTTGGTAGCACATTTCGATAGCATCTTATACACCGTCATCACCGACGTCAACGATCCGGATTACGGCTTTACCGAAGGCGACGGCGTCTATGGGGAAGAGGAAAGCGTAACCGTCGTGGCTACCACCACGAGTTGCTACCGCTTCGCCCATTGGACAATAGACGAAATCATCGTCTCACTCGACCCAATATACACTTTCACCGTTACGGAAGACGTAACCGTCGTCGCCAACTTCTACGCGCTCGACTTCGACACCTACGCACCCACCCTCTGGAACAACACTTTCATGCTCAACCTCAACAAGTTACGCACAGAAGGCTACGTAGTAACCGGCTGTAAATGGTTCAAAAACGGCAACATAGAGCCCACCACACGCACTATAGACGAATTTAGTTACTCGGCAGGTCCTGCCATCACCGACCTCCTTGAACCGGCGCCGACATGGTATATGTTCGAACTGCTCACCAGCAGCCACGGACCACTTTGCTCTACGCATAAGACACTCGACTACAACCCACTCTCCAACCCGCCCAGTGGTGACTTAGTCATCTATCCCAACCCCGTGATTTCGGGCAATACGTTCACCGTCGAAGGTGTCGTAGAAGGATGTACTGTGCAGGTCTTCAACCAGTACGGCATGTGCGTGCGCAGCGTCATCGCTACCAAAAATCCCATCACGCTCACACTCGATAACGTGCAGCCGGGAACTTATGTGATACAGGCGAATGGGAGAGAGGGGAAAGTGGTGATTATTAATTAGTAGTTAAAATTTTAAATTAAATATAAGAATGAAGATGATAAAAAGAGCGAGCGGATTATTCCCGCTAAAAATGATTGCGATACTGTTTGTAATGAGCAGTTTACAGATGTCGGCGAAGACGCCCAGTGAGTTTTCTGTTTTTGGTGGCGGCGGTTATGCTGCCTTTCACTGTCAACCGTCGCTGAGCGGTGCTTCTTCCGGCGGTTTCGCCGGAGACATCGGAGGAGCGTTTACGGGCTTTGTCAGTCCACAAGTAGGGTTTCACATCGGCGCCGGACTTGGATTTTACAACGTCAACGTCAAAGTGAACGAACTGAACACCAAGACTGTCGGTCTGATTGACCAAGTTAATAATAACTTGGAGTTCGACCTTTACACCACGCTGTACGACTACAAAGAATCCCACCGGACGTTCTGCCTGAGCATCCCCATAATGATTCATTTTCAGTCGAATATGGACAATTCGTGGAACAAACGGCAAAGTAG
Organism: Bacteroidales bacterium; assembly: GCA_009777825.1. GTDB lineage: Bacteria > Bacteroidota > Bacteroidia > Bacteroidales > WRLA01 > WRLA01. The sequence goes on along the minus strand of WRLA01000029.1, from coordinate 30,896 downwards.
CGACGTCGGATTCTACCTGCTGACCGGCATCAAGGCAAACATTTTGCTCAGCAGAAAATATGACTCGGAAGTGGGCAGCCTCTTCAATGCGGCATATTATCAAGCGTATGACAATTGGGCTGCCACACAGACTTTCGCCGGCTTGGGTCTCTTCACCGAAGGGGCAAAAGCCAGCGGGAGCCTCGACTTCGGTGTCTTAGCGCTGTTTACCCTCGAAACAGGCGCGAAGTGGCGCCTCAACAATAAAATGTTCCTCTACACCGGCGTCTATTTCGACTACGGATTGATAGACCCCAGCAAAAGCAGTCGCGAACCGGTCAAGAACTACCTCTATCAGGAAAAACCCAACAACTCCGCCCTGCCGTCATACGTTAAAGGACTTGACGAACTTACACTCTTAGCGTACACCGACAAGATGAACCTCATGACCATAGGGCTCAAACTGCGATTAGCATTTACACGAACCTCCTCGCCGTTTGACTGTCCGAGAGGGTTTTAAGAAAATTTCGTATCTTTGCCCTCGCAATGAAACGTAATTTTTTTAAAGTCGTTATTACCTCCGGCATCTTCTCAACATTGTTTTTTCTGTTGATTGTTAATGCGTTGGCTCAAACGCAAAGGAACCCTCAGAACGAGGAACAAAATAAGGAACAGTTAGCCAGTCAGTACTATCGCGACCGTCAATGGGAAAAGGCGGCGACGTTGTATTTGGAGTTGTACGAGGGCAAGCCGCAGTCGTACTATTATCGCTACTATTTTTTCTGTATGAGGCAGTTGGGAGAGTTCTCAAAACTCGAAAAGTTTGTCAAGGACATTATTCGAAAAAATCCGTCGAACAGCCTGATGTACGAGGTGGACTTGGGTTACCTTTACAATGTCTCCGGCGATGCCAAAAAGGGGAACAAGAAGTACGATGAAGTCCTTGCGGAATTGTCGAAAAGCCCGATGCAGATACCCAGCGTCGCCTCGGCGTTTTACACGTGGGGCGAGGTGAAATACGCCATCAAAGCCTATACGAAAGGGCGGGAAATCAACAAAGACCCCTACTCCTACGCCTTGGATTTGGCGAATATGTACAGCGCCGAAGGCAACTACCAAGCCATGAGCGAAGAATATGTTAACTACACCATGGCGTATCCCGACCAAATGACCTCCATCAAAAACCGTTTACAGGGCATTTTAGCCAACGACAACGACGGCGAGAAAAGAGATGCACTGAGACGCACTTTTATACGAAATGCACAAAATAACTCCGAAAAAATAGAATTACAGGATGTGTTGATTTGGTTGGCGATACAGGAAAAAGACTTCCCGCTGGCTTACGAGTGGAGTGTCTCTTTGGACAAACGCATGGACGACGGAGGAAAAATGATGATGGAGTTGGGCGATATGGCGCTGTCGAACGAAGACTACGAAACGGCGCTCAAATTCTACCAATATATAGTAAATAAAGGCAAAAATGCGGACATTTATCCTACCGCCAAAATCAATGTGTTGAACGCCCGCTATCTCTCCGTTATCAACATGCCGAATTACAAAAAAAGCGACCTGTCGGCTGTTGAAAAAGATTACCTTTCGCTGTTCGACGAGTTTGGAAAAAACAAATCCACCGTCCTCTTGATGCGGAATTATGCCCATCTGCTGGCGTTTTATCTCGACAGGAAAGAGGAAGCCATCACCATTTTGGAAGAGGCATTAGACATTCCACAGGCGACGCCACAGCATTTGGCGCAGGTGAAGATGGAGTTGGCTGATATTTTTGTCTTCACGGGCGATGTCTGGGATGCGTTACTGCTTTATTCTCAGGTGGATAAGGCGTTTAAAAACAATCCGACAGGCTATGAAGCCAAATTTAAAACGGCGAAATTGTCGTTTTATATGGGTGAGTTTGAATGGGCAAACGCACAGTTGAAAGTGCTGAAAGCAGCGACAGACCGCATGATTTCCAACGACGCTATAGAACTTTCGCTGACCATCTCCGACAATATGGAGATAGATTCGACCTACGAAGGATTGACTCTCTACGCCCGTGCCGACCTCTTAATTGCGCAACGTAAATACGACGAGGCATTGGAAGTTTTGGACAGCATCCCGCGCCTTTCCATCCTCCACTCGCTGAACGACGACGTGGCGATGAAAAAAGCCGAAATAGCGCTGTTGCAACTCGACTATCTGCGTGCTGATTCGCTGTTGGAAAGAGTTGTAGAACGCTTTCCGACCAGCATCTTGGCTGACAACGCCCTGTATATGCGCGCCCAACTGAACGATAAAAAACTGAAACGCCACGACGTAGCACAAGAGTGTTACCGCCGCATTATCACCGAATACGGCAACTCCATGTACGCCGCCGAAGCACGTAAAGAATTGCGGATGCTGCGGGAGGAGTATATAGATTTGGAACAGATGTTTTTTGAGAATCAAAATCGTGAAGATGAATCTGAAGGCGATGATTGGCGTTAATCCCAAAAAACATCTCGGTCAACATTTCCTCGCCGACCCCAATACCGCGAAAAAGATTGCCGAAAGTCTTCTGTATAAAGGAGATGTGTTGGAAATAGGACCGGGGATGGGCATCCTCACCAAGTTTTTGTTGCAGAATAAAGATGTAAACCTTGCCGTCATCGAGATTGACGGGGAATCGGTGGAATACCTGCAACAACATTTTGAAACGTTGAAAATCATCCATCAGGATGTTCTAAAGTGTGATTGGCGGTCGGTTTTTCCGAATCAGTTTGCCGTCATCGGGAATTTTCCTTACAATATCTCCGCTCCCATTCTGTTCCGTTTGTTGGAATATCGAGCATGGATTCCGGAGTTTACCGGAATGTTACAAAAGGAAGTGGCTGAACGGATTACGCAACAGCCCGGCTCCAAAGAATACGGCATCTTGAGCGTATTGCTACAGACTTTCTACGACGCAAAATATCTTTTCACCGTCAACGAAACCGTGTTCAACCCGCCACCGAAGGTGAAGTCGGGCGTCATCCGCCTGCTGCGAAAAGAAAACTTCACGCTCGACTGCAACGAAAAAACCTACTTCCAAGTAGTAAAAACCGCCTTCAACCAGAGACGGAAAACCCTCCGCAACTCGTTAAAAGGCATCGCGGAAAGCGAAAAGATAGACCCCGCCATCCTCCAAAAACGTCCGGAACAACTTCCGTATCAGGATTTTATAACCATAACCCGTCAAATAACCGCTTAATTCATGTTTTATGTTAGCACGTTTATATAAATCGGCGACTTTTGTTCAAAATCTTGTCATCGTCCTTGCAGGAGCGGCGTTGTGGTTTCCGCGATTTTACACGCCTCAAACGATGACGACGGATTATCAACAGCCTCTTTTCGACTTATGTTTCGGTGGACTGTCGCAGTTTCCTTACATCAGCACGGGCATTGCGCTGTTGTTGCTGCTCGTCGCCGCTTTTGTTGAACAGCAATCGTTGCATTTCGACCGGTTACGTATTTCGGGACATAGCTTTCCTGCGCTTTTGTTTGTGGCGCTGTCGGCAACACCGCATGTCGCTCTTTTTTCGCCCGTCATCTTTACTGCGGCGATGCTTGCGGTGGCGCTCTTGCTCATTTTTCGGATTCCCGAAACGCTGCAAAACGACCATCTCATCTTCTTTACGGCATTTTTCTTCGGAATAGCGACCCTCTTTTACCTGCCCGCACTCTTTCTGATGGCGCTCTTTATCGCCTTCTTCTTCGGAGGAGGCTATTTCTCTTCCAAAAAAACAGTCGTCGCCCTGCTCGGATTCCTGCTTCCCGTGATATGGGCTGCTGCAGGACTTTATCTCTCGTCAAATCTCCTGCCTCTGATAGAGCAATGGAAAGAGCATTTTTTCCTCTTTTCCTATCCCCAACCCGATTCCGACATTGCTTCTTTGGTGGTGCTGTCGCTTTTGGTTTTGGTTTATATTTCGATGATTTCCAGAATATTATCAAAACTTCCCGAACGCACGGCTATCATCCGACGACGGATTACCATTTCCGTCTATCTGGCGTTCTTAATCTTTGTGGGCGCATTTTTCTCGTACAACTTCTACGAACATCTGTCGCTCTTATCCGTTCCGATGGTTGCGCTGATTTCGTACTATTATAACGAAGACGCCGAAACCTCATGGGGCGATTATACACTTCTCGGCTGCTTCGTGGCGCTTGTCATCTATTCTTTTCTGCAACTATGAGCCTGAACAGCAACTTTAACACCGGATTGCGGGAAGCCGGCTGCGACGAAGCCGGTCGCGGATGCTTGGCAGGACCCGTCTTTGCCGCCGCCGTCATTTTCCCCTACGACTACAAAAATCCGCTGCTGAACGACAGCAAACAACTCTCCCACCGTCAACGGGAACAACTCAGAGAGCAAATCATCCGCGACGCCCTCGCCTACGGCATCGGCGAAGCGTCGCATCAGGAAATAGACGCTATCAACATCCTAAAAGCCTCATGGCTCGCCATGCAACGGGCAATAGAAAAACTGCAACCACCACCCGAAGTGCTGCTCATTGACGGAAATCGCTTCAAAACCACCCTCCCAATCCCCTTCCACTGCATCGTGAAAGGCGACGCCAAACTGCTCTCCATCGCCGCCGCCTCCATCTTGGCAAAGACATCCCGCGACGACTTTATGTACCAACTCCACCAATCATTCCCACACTACGGCTGGAACAACAACAAAGGCTACCCCACCGAAGAACACCGCTCCGCCATAGCCAAACACGGAATCTCGCCATGGCACCGGAGGTCGTTTCAACTGCTGCCGGAGCAGACGTTGTTTGATAATTGAAACGTTGATTTTACAACACCTCCAACTCTTGTAACCCCTCTATCGTTACCGTGGGCGGCATCTCGTTATTACGTATCTTCTTGATAACGAGTTCGGCGACTTTCATGGCATCCGCCTCCGTGGCAAAGCCCGCATTGCCCGAAAGCCCGGGACGCGACGGCTGATGGATCAAAACAGTATTCATATAATTTGGATTCACTATTCAATGCAGTAGAAGCCGACAATTTAATAGTCGAGGCAAATGTGAATTTTATGAATTACTATTCTAATGCAGGCTTAGTGATTTCCGCAGACGGAACAAAAGATGATTTTTGGGCAGCAACCTATTTTCCGAATAGTATTTCCAAAGATCTATGGCATTATTCTTATGTGAACAAGGTGATTATCAGAGATAAGCACGCATCGGGCGTATTGAAAGTGTATATTTTCAACTTCGGCTCGTTGCTAGTCTATATTGATGACTTTCGGCTTAGTATTAGACACCTTCCCCCGATTTGCAACAAAGTGTTATCTTTGCATTTTGATAAACACGATGTATCACATTTTTAGATTTACAATAATACTGACGCTCGGTGTCTTTTTATCCTGCGGCGGCGCCAAAAACGTACCGTATTACAAGATAAAACTTGTTCATTACGAAGACTATACGTTGAAATACGACAAGATTGTTGACTATCTGTTGCGCTACGATAACGACGCTATGGCGATGTGCAGCATGGTTTTGCGCGACTTGATTGTTTTTGAAGAGGACATTCGGACGGAGATAGACGAGAACGACGCGCTCACCCCGTATCAGTTGGATACCCTTTCCGATATTTTGCAGAAAGTCAGAGGGTTACGCAAATTCACGGACTGCACGGCAAGATGTACCGAACATCCCGTTATTCAGGAGAAAGAGTTGATGATGGCGGCGGAGTTGTTGCAATACCGCACATCCGTTATTGACGAGGTGGCGTGTGCGAAAGTCGTTGAACTCGAAAAAGACCGCTTTCTGTTCTATTTCATAGTCAATAAAACGGACGCTTATCGTAACATCCGATACACTTTCGTCAATTTTCAGGGAGAAACCGATTCGGGACTGCGGCAGTTGCCGGCTCAGTCGGCGGCGGAAATCTTCGGCATCTTCAACAACGACGTTTACAACTGGATTACCATGCGCAGCATACAATGTCAGTGAAAATCAACAATAAACAAGTTACATCAAAATGCAAAAACCGTGAAAATCCTGCAATCATTACAACATCAAATATACGTCGGCAATGGGAGCGTTGGCGTATTGAAAGAGTTGGTAAAAGAGTATCCCGATGATCAAATCGTGGTTCTCGCCGACGAAAACACATACCGTCATTGTTATCCTCTGTTGCCGTTAGGGGTGGGTGGAAAGACAATCATCATTCCGGCAGGGGAAGAGCATAAAAACATTTCCACCGCAACCAAAGTATGGGAGCAGTTGTCGCATCACACAATCAATCGTAGCGGATTGATTATCAACTTGGGTGGCGGCGTTGTCGGCGACTTGGGCGGATTTTGCGCCTCGGTCTGGAAGCGCGGGATAGACTTTATCCAACTCCCTACCTCGCTCTTGGCGATGGTTGACGCTTCCTGCGGAGGCAAGACGGGCGTCAATCAGGACGGAATAAAAAACCAAATCGGAACCTTCACCCCTCCCCTATCGGTGATTGTTGACCCGCTCTTTCTCAACACGTTACCTCAGCGGGAATTTCTATCCGGCATCGCCGAAATGTTGAAACATGCCATCATCTCCGAAGACCCGGATTTGTTCCGCCAACTGTCGGAGATAGAGACGCCGACCGTCGAAAACATCTCGCCACTGATAGAGACATCCGTCGCCATCAAAAACGACATCGTGCTGCAAGACCCGCGAGAGAAAAACCTTCGCCGGATTTTAAACTTCGGACACACCGTCGGACACGCCATAGAGACATGGAGCCAAACCACAGCCAACCCGCTGCTGCACGGAGAAGCCGTCGCCTTAGGCATGTTATATGAAATACAACTCGCACACGAAAAACAGTTGATTTCCCAAACAACCGCAACGCAATATTTAACTTTCGTCCAAAAATTTTTCCGTCATCTTAAAATAGAATCGCCGCCGTCGGATGTCCTCTTCAACATCATGCAACACGACAAGAAAAACGCTTCCGAGACCGTAACTTTTGTCTTTCCTTCAAAAATCAAATAAATTTACTACTTTTGCATTTGTAAAATTATTGCTTATAGAATGAAAATAATAGGCACACCATGAATAAAAGCGCCCATAACTACAAGATAACGATGTGGACTACGTCCAGTGTGATATTCGTGTTGGTTGCGATTTTGGTTGTCATCCAATATTTTTGGATTACGGCAATGGTGGACATGCGGAAATCCATAATGACCGGAAGTATTTTTTTGGCTTTTAACGAATGTGCTTACGAGGTCATTGACATGTACAATGAGATATCAGATGAAGAAGACAGTTATTTTCCCATCGAACAGGAAGTCGTGCCGCCGGAAGATGTGACGATCTATAAAGAAGTGATAAACAACACAATAAAACATTATATGGACAATAACGAAATCAATGTTCCATACTATTGGGCTGTTGTAAAACGAAACGGCTCCAAAGCGCTTATCGAAAATGACCACTCTTACCTGAAAGAGACGAAAACGTCGGCTCAAACATACCGGATTTCGTCACAGCATCACCAATTCCCATACGATTTGATTATTCAGTTTTTCAACTCCGGATGGCAAATCCCGGGTGTGGTCTATTCCACAATTTTTGTATTGGGATTTTGTTTAATGATTTTGATAATAGGCATTATTTATAACACCCAATTGTACTACAAAAAACAGAAAGAGACAGACTTTTGGATGGATTTTATCGGAAATATGGTTCATGAGTTTAAAACGCCGATGTCAACGATCAGTTTGGCATCCGAGATGATGATGAAATCGAATACCGCCGACAACCCCGAACGGATTACCCGATACTCGTCATTGATATACAAAGAAAACAGTCATTTAAAAGAGATGATAGACAAGCTGTTACGGACGGTTTCGTTGGACATGAGCGCCATGTCCATTCTCTTTGTCCCGATAGACATTCACGAAGAAATACGGAAGATAACAGACAGTTTCTCGTTGCGAATTGGAGAAAAAGGCGGGAAACTGACAACCAACCTGAATGCCGAAAATCACATTATTTCAGGAGATAAGATGCACATTTTCAATGTGATAAATAATCTTTTGGAGAATGCGGAAAAATACTCCGACGACGCCCCGCAAATACACGTCGAAACGAAAAATGACCGTAACGGATTATATATTTCGGTAAAAGACAAAGGGATAGGCATTCCCTCGAAACATTTTGGAAAAATCTTTAAGAAATTTTACCGCGTCCGTTCCGACCGCTCATATAGCGATAGCGGATATGGCTTGGGACTTTTTTATGTGAACTATGTCGTGCGCGCCCATCATGGACACATCCGCGTAACAAGCAAAGAAAAAGTCGGAAGCACCTTTGAACTCTATTTCCCGTATAAATGTAATAGTATGTGATAAAAAATAAAAATATATGAAACCTGGGTACAAATTATTATTGGTCGAAGATAACGCCAATTTAAGTGTTATAGTGAAAGATTATCTTGAATATAGCGGCTTTGAAGTCGTTGCTTGCGACAATGGGCAAGACGCCGAAAAAATATTCTACAAACAACGTTTCGACCTGTTGTTGCTGGATATTATGATCCCTTACAAAAACGGTCTTACGCTGGCAGAAGACATCCGGAAAAAAGACCCCAACATCCCCATCATTTTCCTTTCAGCCCGCAGCCTTCACGAAGACCGGATCAAAGGATTTCAGGCAGGAGGCGACGACTACATCACCAAGCCGTTTAACGCCGAAGAGTTGCTACTGCGCATCAATTCGGTCTTAAAACGCTGCAAACAGGCTCCTCCCGTTGTAGCGCCCCGTCCGCAAGGCGTTAAGTATCAGGTTGGAAAATACGCTTTCGACCCCGTAAAAAGAACGCTAATCCATGAAAACGGTAATGAGCGCATCTTGACAGGAAAAGAATGCGCTTTATTGGAGATGCTTTGCAATGACATTGACGAAGTAGTGATGCGAGACGAAGCCCTGATGACCATTTGGGGCGAAAACAACTATTTCGTAGGACGAAGCATGGATGTCTTCATCACCAAATTGCGGAAATATTTGAGCGACGACCCCGACATCAAAATCACCAACCTGCACGGAGCAGGCTTTAAGTTGGAAGTTGACTAAACCGGAACATAGTTTTATGGCAAAATTTGAACACCCCGAATTACTGCAGGAGATGATAGACCAAAGGTTTATCAACGTCCAGAAACACCCGCACTTTCCGCTGTGGCTCTACAACTACAACAAACGAACGCAGCAAAAAGATATGTGGAACGAGGCAACGAGTGCCTGTCGAGGTTTGATAATGGATGCAGAACGCAACATCGTGAGCCGTCCCTTCTCTCGATTTCTCAACCATTGGGACGCCACGCCTGCCGATATTCCCGACGAACCGTTTACCGTAACCGAAAAAATGGACGGCTCGTTAGGAATCAGTTACTGCTACGATGGCGTTTGGTATATTGCCACACGCGGCAGTTTCGACAGCCGACACGTCGTGCGTGCCAACCAAATCCTTCATCAAAAATACGCCTCGTGTCTGAAAAAAATGAAACCCGAATATACCTATCTCTTTGAAGTAATCTATCCCGAAAACCGTATCATCGTAAACTACGGCGACCGAGAAGAACTTGTCCTGCTTGCCATTATAAATACCGAAACAGGCAAAGAAATCACTGATTTTGAAGACCTTACTTTTTCCAAATTGAAAACCATCGAAGGTATTACTTCATTCGACGATGTCTTGAAACTCAACGACGACCATTCCGAAGGTGTGGTAGTGCGTTTTGCCGGCGGTAGCCGACTGAAGGTGAAATTTGAAAAATATAAACAGCAACACAGCCTGATGCTGAGTTTAACGGATACGAAAGTGTGGAAATACCTCGCTCACAAGCGCGACATCGAACGTCTATACGACTATGCCGGCGAAGAATACCGTGGCTGGGTAACGGCGACAATAGAAAAAATCCAATCGGCATACAACGCTTTAAATGAGAAAGTTATGGAAGATTTTCACGCCTTGCCGCCCTTCAACTCACCGGAAGAAATCGAAAACTATCTCGCAGACAAAGAACACGCCGACATTCTGCGCTGCTTGCTCAACGGCGAATCGGTAGAAAAACTGCTGTGGCAATGCGTAAAACCCGACGAGAAGGCGTCATGGTTTGCGGGGAGGGGGTAAAGTTTTTACAGATATTTTTTCAAAACAGCGTCTTTCTCTTTCGGAATTTTGCTTATTTGTTGTTCCAATTCGGTAATTTGTTCTTCAATTTTTTCAATTTCGGAAACGATTCTTTGCTGTTCGGAAAGCGGGGGAAGAGGGATTTTTAGATTTAAAAAATCTTCAATTTTAATTCTTGGCAAACTGACGCCTTTCATTAAATCAGTCGTTTGCGTAACCAATTCTTCCGATAATAATACATATTTTAAAATTTGTGGGACGTCTGTTTTTAACACCAAAATATCGGTTGAACATATCCCCTCTTTTTTTGCAATAACAGCTTTATTCAGATATGGTCTTAATTTACCATACAAAACATCGTTTTTATGAAAAACATTTTTAGTGGATAAAATGTTTAATCCTCTTTCAAAATTATCGTTGTACGTTCCTGTATCGCTTTCAATATGTTCAAGTCCTAAATACAAGTACTCTTTTTCCGGATTATCTTGCGGATTACATTTTTCATCTGAAATATGGCATAAATCCGAAATATTTCCTTTTGAAAAATTTGCTAATAGTGAAAATATTTGTTTTTTTCCTTTTCCTATCTTCTCTTTTTCTTCCGCCTCTTTCTTTGCCAATGCTTCTATTTCCGTTACAATTTTTTCTTGTATTTCTTTGGGAGGGAGAGGGATTTGAAATTCTTTTATTTTTTCTGCATTCAAATTTGGTTGAGTTACCGCAATGCTATTTATCTCAACTTGATTCCAATACATTTGAGTTGTGGTAAAACAAAAAAGATAGTCCGGCAAAATTTTATCTTCGATTATTTGTAAACGAATAAGATATGAAGCAAAGATCATGTCGTCATACTTGTCTTTTTTGAAAATAGCAGATTTACCAACACTTCCGCTTCGAGCAATTACAATATCATTATTTTTTAATAAAAATTGCTGTTTTATTTCTTCGGTTGGATTGATATATTTTTTCTCTTTTTCTAAATTTATACTTCCGTCATCATTTAAATCTGTTATCCGTAAATATCTAACCTCGCCGTTGTCAATTGCTTTGTCGGTAAAACCGTATTGAGTTGTAACAACTTGTCCAATTCTAACAATATTCCACTTTGTTTCAACCCTCACTTTTTTTTTAACCGCCGTAGAAATATTTTTTGCAAAAGTTGCCCTGTCAAAAGTGAGCATATCCGCTAAACGAACTCGTGAAATATTATTTTTCAAACTTTCGTGAATTGGGATTTCATCATTGCCTGAAAATGCTTTGTAAATGTAGGAACTGGCTTTTTCTTCGTTGTCGAATCGTTCTTCGTCAAAGAGTTTTGTGCATGTGTCAATGGTTTTACCGCGCTGTATCGGGTGTATGCCTTCATTGCCTCTGCGATTGGAAAACTCATATCCGAGAAAACGTTTTTCGGCATCTTTCTCGCCTGTTTTTACTAAAACCACATTTTTTTGCGGATATGCCAAAATGAAATAGAGCAGTTTCTCTTTTTCGGTCTCTACAAATTTCTGCCAAAACTCTTTTTCGGTTTTAAATTTCAATTTTTTGCGATATTCTTTGTATAATTCGCTCTTTGCTTGAATAAAACCGGAAGGGTTATTTTTTAACAAACTTAAATAATCGTCCCACGAAAGTCCATCCCAAACATGGCTGACATATTTACTGAAAGGTTTTTCGATCCCGTTCAATGTAACATCTTGAAAATTGACAAAAAAACGTTCAATGGACTCTTTTAAATTGATACTGTCGTAACTGTTTCTTCTTCTTAAAAACAGAACAACGGTATTTGTACCTGTTGCCATAAAAGTATTGCTGCCTAATTCGGTAATGGCAACGATTTCAAAGTTTTGCAAAATGATTTCGCGTGCTTTGGTATAAATTCCTTCGTTGCTGAGAATAGAACTTGGCAAAATAATACCTGCCACGCCGCCGTCTTTCAAAAGTTGTTTGGCGCGTTCCACAAAAAGACATTCGATTTCGGAACTGTTGTCGGTTAAGTTGTCATACAGTTCAAAATCGTTTTCTGTGTAATAATTACGTGTGGTTTGTCTAAATGCAGAAACGGAATACGGAGGGTTGCTCAGCAAAATATCAAATTGCTGATTCTCTTTTGAGGCGTCTTTGGCGTCTTTTTTCAACTTACCTCTGTAATCCTTACATTGACTAAAATTAGCAAGTCCATCGCTCAATATTACGTTTGCCAAGCCGTCTCCGTGAAGATAACATCCGACTTTTCCGACTTTAACCAAACGATAGTCTTTCTCAATACCATAGACATAGTGCGTTGCCCAATCAAAATGGTCATCTCGCCAATTTTTAATTTTCTTGGCAGTAGAATCAATATATTTTTCAGGTTCGCTTTGATTGATCAATCTTTGCACTTCGTGCATATATTCTGTGATAAAGTGACCACTCCCTGCGGCATAATCTATCATATACGGCAGTATCTCTCCGTCTTTTTGTTTCAGTTTATCAGAAACGATTGTATCAAGAGGCAAACTTTTAATAATAAACTGAGCAATAGGAACAGGTGTGAAAAATTGACCTGCTTCTTGTTTTAAGCCGGTAGTCAGTAGTCGTTCAAAAAAATCAGACAGATACTGCTGTCTTTTATTGTAGCGGATTTTGTACCCTTGAATAAGTTCTACGACCTCTTTTACCACTTTTGCGTTTTCTTCAAAAGACTGTGTATCATAAACTTCCTTTATGGCAAATTCATTGTTTTTTTCCAATCTAAGTTTATTGACCTCCCGAAGTAAAAATTTTTTCGCTTCGTCATGAAGGTTTTTACATTGCTTATGGAAGTCTTCTTCATTAAAATCACTGACGGTGCGATCTAAAAATTTTTTCATTCCTTTGCTGTAAAGGTCTGTTAGACGCAACTGAAAATCAACGTGATTATCAACGCCTTCTCTCCATTGGAATTGCAACTCTTCACCGTCTAACGTGGATGTTTCATCATACACTTTACATAAAAATAGAGTAAAAATTTTATTAAAAGCATTACCTTTGTCAGAAACAACATTATGGCGAAGTATTTCCAAAAAACGATTGAAAATGAAACTTGAGTCTGCGTAACCAATCTCTTTAAGTTGTTCTTTTGTTATCGCCTTACTTTGAAAGTTGTATGGTTTTGTCCAAATGTCAAAAACGCCATTATCTTTGGTCAGTTTGTTCCATTTTTCGTAAAAATCTTTCACATCGCCCGTGCGGTAATCGTCTTCTATTTTTACAATTTCATTGCGATAGGCAATTTCTTTCCCTTTGAGATATGAGGCATAAAGCATGATCACATCGGCTTTATTGCTGAATTTGAAATAGGTAAAAAGTTGTCCGCCGTCTTTTTTCATTCGGGAAAATTCCTTATCAAATTCTTTTCCGTGTGTTTTACATTCAATTAGCAGATATTCCGAGCCGTCGTCGCGCGTTACGCAAACATCTAATCGTCCCGAAGCGCCGTGTCCGGCACCCCAAGTTTTTTCTAAAATAATATGTTCAGGCTTGTACCCTTTTTCGAGCAAACGGTTGACACACTCCAATACCACAAAATTTTCGGATTGTGAAAAATTCAGCGTGGTTTTACTGTCAGATTGGATTTTTTCCCCGTAATCAATAGTCTGTTTATCAAAATCTATTTCAAGACAATATTCATCTGCTTGTCGGTATTTCTTTGAAAAAATACCGGCGGAATTCTCTTTTGGACTGAAACCCAATGCAATAAGAAAACTTTTATAATCCATAGACTGAATGTTGTGCTTATTTCGTTGCAAAGGTAAGAATAAATATTGAATTAAAAGCGTACCTTTGCCGAAAATGCTATTGCTTATAAATAATAGGATATGGAACACAAACTTGCACAAAAATCATCCGACAACATGCGCATCCTGATGGCTGCGATGGTCGAAAAAGCGAAGTCGGGACATCCGGGCGGCTCGATGGGCGGCGCCGACTTTATGAACACGCTCTACGCCGATTTTCTGAATTGGGACCCCGACGACATGACATGGTTCAACCGCGACCGCTTTTTCCTTGACCCCGGTCACCAGTCGCCCATGCTCTACGCCATGCTGACGCTCACCGGCGTCTTTTCCGTTGACGAACTGAAAACCTTCCGGCAATGGGGAAGTGTACTCTCCGGTCATCCCGAAATTAACCCGAAATATGGCGTGGAGAACACATCCGGACCGTTAGGACAAGGTCATGTGATGGGCGTCGGAGCCGCTATTGCGGAGAAGTTTCTCCGTAATAAATTCGGCGAATGGATGGAACATCATACCTATGCTTTCATCTCCGACGGCGGCATTCAGGAAGAAATCAGCCAGGGAGCGGGACGTATTGCCGGACATTTGAAGTTAGGAAATCTCATCATGTTTTACGACGCTAACAACGTACAACTTTCCACCAAAGTTGACGAAGTTACCACCGAGGACACGGCGAAGAAATACGAAGCATGGGGTTGGCACGTTCAAACCATCAACGGCAATGACGCCGAAGCCATTGCGCAAGCGCTGAAAAATGCCAAAGCCGAAAAAGGACGTCCGTCGCTGATTATCGGTCATACCATCATGGGAAAGGGCTGCGTCGGCGCTAACGGTGAAAACATGGAAGGCTTGGTTTCAACGCACGGACAGCCATTGAGCAAAGCCGGCGTGGACGTCGCCAAAACCATTACCGGAATGGGCGGAAATCCCGATAATCCGTTTGTCGTTTTCGATGAAGTGAAACACGCCTGGAATCAGATTTTAGACGACAAAAGAGGTTATGCGCAGCAAAAGAAAGCGGAGCAGCAACAATGGGAAAAAGAAAATCCCGAACTTGCCCGGAAATATCACAGTTTTATCTCCGGAAAGTTGCCGGAGATAGACTTTTTGAACATTGCCCAGTCCGACGACGCGCCCACGCGCAATGCCTCCGCCAATGTCCTCTCCGTTTTAGCCGAGAAGTTAGAGAACATGATTGTCGCCAGCGCCGACCTCGCCAACAGCGACAAAACCGATGGATTCCTGAAAAAGACCAAGGCCATCCTTCCGGACGACTTTTCCGGTCGTTTCCTGCAGCCCGGCGTGGCGGAGCTTACCATGTCGGCGCTCATCAACGGGATATTGATTCACGGCGGGATGTACGCCGCCTGTGGGACGTTTTTTGTCTTTTCCGACTACCAAAAACCTGCGCTGCGCATGTCGGCGCTGCAAAAACTTCCGGCGTTATTTATATGGTCGCACGACTCGTACCGCGTGGGCGAAGACGGTCCCACGCATCAACCGGTCGAGCAATATGTCGGCTTGGCGCTCATGGAACAGTTGAAAAATCACGACGGCAACCCTGCTTTGTTGTTGCTTCGTCCGGCGGACGGCGCAGAGGTGAACATGGCGTATAAATTAGCGATGGAAAACCGTAAAACCCCGTCAGCCATCGTTTTAAGTCGCCAAAACGTAAAAGCGCTCCCTGCAAAACCAGGAAGCACACGCGCTCAAGATGTTAAAGACGCCGTCCACGGCGGATACATCGTCTATGACGACGGCAAAACGCCCGACCTCATCCTTTTGGGACACGGCTCGGAAGTAAGAACCCTCTACGACGCCGCCATGCTGCTCAAAGAGAAACGAAATATCTCCATCCGCATCATTTCCATGATGTCGTTGGGATTGTTTGACTTGCAAACGGAAACGTATAAAAAGCAAATTTTCACCGAAGGCGTTCCTGTCTTTGCCTTGACTGCCGGCTTGCCATCGCTGTTTGAAAAATATGTCGGGACAAATGGAAAAGTCTTCGGACTGAACCATTTCGGATACTCCGCTCCGGCAGAGGTGTTAGATGAGAAATTTAGGTTTACGGCGGAGGGTGTTTGCGGGGAGATTGGGCGGATTTGGGGGACTAAGGAGTTATAATTAATAATAAAAATACACTCTTTCCTTCTACTCGTGAGGCTTTTCGTTGGAAATAATCCACCCGTTTTTTTGAGAGGGGTCTGCTCCTCCTGCATTTTCTGGGGACAGTTTGCGCCTTTGCGGTTAATAATTTTTGACTTTTGAGACAGTCTCTATCGAACCACTTATACCCCCGATTTGAAACAAAATGTTATCTTTGCATCTCAATAAACTCAATGTATCACAAAAAAATAGACGGACATGTTTGAAAGAAATATCATTACGGAATTGGAACGATGGGCAGCGAAAAAACATCGTGAATCATGAAAAATATTTTAACGACCATCGGAACATCTATACTGTTCCTCATTTTTTTAATCTCGTGCAACAGTACGGGCAATCAAAACCATTTTTTGACCGACGCCGCTTACCGACGGGAGGTGCATCAACAGTTTTTAGCACGGCAACAGATGGCGGCTCATCGGGCAGAAGCGCTGTTTACAGTGTTCGATGACGACGATCTCTCTTTGGAGACGCGCGAGGCATTGGAGTTTTTATACGCTTACATGCCGTTGTGCGACCTGGCGGATTACGACGGCTGTTTTTTCAAAAAACAGGTGGAGACAGCCTTTGCCGCACGCGATTTTTTCCATTGGGGAAAAACGGTTCCCGAAGACATCTTTCGCCATTTTGTCTTGGTTTACCGCGTGAATAACGAGTATTTGGATACGGCGCGTTTGCTCTTTTTCAATGCGTTGAAAGAGCGGGTAAAAGGGCTTTCGATGGCGGAGGCGGCGTTGGAGGTCAATCACTGGTGTCATGAACAAGTAAACTATCGCGCCACCGACGGGCGTACTTCTGCGCCGTTGGCGTTGATGCGGACGTCGTGGGGGCGTTGCGGCGAGGAGTCCACCTTCACCGTTACAGCTCTGCGTGCTGTCGGGATTCCTGCCCGTCAGTGCTACACGCCGCGCTGGGTGCATACCGACGACAACCACGCCTGGGTCGAGGTGTGGATTGACGGGAAATGGCATTACATGGGCGCCTGCGAGCCGGAACCGAAGTTGGACATGGCGTGGTTTACCGCCCCCGCAAAACGTACCATGATGGTACACACCAACGTCTTCGGCTTGTACAAAGGTCCCGAAGAGAAAAACCTCGAAAAGCCGTTGTATTCCATCATCAACCTCTTGGACAACTACGCCGACACACGGCAGGTGAAGGTGAAAGTGATTGACAGACAAGGTGCTCCGGTAGAGGGCGCCAAGGTGAAGTTCAAAGTATATAACTACGCCGAACTCTATCCCGTATGTGAAAACATTACCGGAAAAGAGGGAACAACCTCTATCATCTCCGGCAAGGGCGACCTGATGATATGGGCAAGCATGGACAACCGTTACGGTTATGAAAAATCTTCCACACAGGACGAAGTGGTTACCGTTGTTTTAAACCGCGTTGCAGGCGAAATCTATACGGAAGCGTTTACCATGAATGTCCCGCCCGAACAGAACATTACACCGGTTTCTTCCGAAAAAGTCGCCGAAAACGAGCGCCGGTTGGCGTATGAAGACTCCATCAGAAATGCCTATATGAGCACTTTTCCCACCGAAACGTATGCTTACGAAGTGGCTACAACGGCACAGTTAGAACGGAAAAACGTTTGGAAATATTTACATGCGGCACAAGGGAATTGGAAAGAGATAGAACAGTTTATGTTGAACAACAGGGACAAGCCCCGCCTGTTTCCCTTTTTGGCAACCTTATCGGAAAAAGATTTGAGAGACACGCCCGAAGCATATTTGAGCGATCATTTTCGGGATAAAAACGTTTCGGAAATGGTGCATAATGTAACGGAAAAAATGTTTGTGCAATATGTCCTCTCCCCGCGCATCGCGTTGGAACTGATTAAGCCATGGCGGAGTTTTTTCCAACAAAAAGAGATCATGGAGGATATTGTCGGTGCCAATCCTTCTGCCGCCACCGTCATGGATTACATCCAAAAAAACATCGTCATCAACGACGCCGAAAATTACTATAACTGTCTGTTGACGCCTCAGAGTGTTTACGAACTGAAAATAGCCAATCAGCGCTCTTGTAACGTCTTTTTTGTGGCTGTCTGTCGCAGTTTGGGCATTCCGGCACAGATAGAGACGGCAACAGGACAACCGCACTATTTTGAAGATGGAAAATGGAACGAAGCCCGTTTTACCGAAGACGAAACCGACGCCAAAGCCATGTCACCGAAAGCAACGCTCACACTCATCAATACCCCATCCAACAACATCAAACCGGAATATTACACCCACTACACCGTCGCTGCATTTAAGGATGGCGATTTTCAAACGTTGGATTATGAAGACGATCCGGCAGTGAGCGACTTTCCTTATACGCTCTCTTTGGATGCGGGGTATTACCGTTTGATGTCGGGCAGCCGCGCCAACGATGGCTCCGTCGTCGTACAGGTGGAATATTTTGAATTGAAAGCCGACGAACATACGGAAATCTCAATAACATTACCCAAAATCACCGCCAAACTCTTAGTACACGGCACCATAGACCTGAACACGCTTACCACAACAGCCGACGGCAGCAAAAAATTTCTCAAAACCTTCGACAACAACAAAGGCTTGATGCTCTGCTTTCTCGACCCTGGAAAAGAGCCATCAAAGCACATCCTGCAAGACTTTCCGGCGCAACAGCAAGATTTGGAAACATGGGGCGGCGGCGTCTTGTTGATAATCCCCGACGACAAACACAACGTAGCCTTTGACCCCACCGTATTCAAAAACCTGCCGCAGCAAACCACGTGGGCAACTGACCACGACCGCTCTCTACTGAAAACCATCGTAACGGCATTGCAAATAGATTTCCACGACAACTTCCCACTGACCGTTTATCTCTCCACCGGTGGCGAAATATTCTATTACTCACAGGGTTATAAAATCGGAATCAGCGAGGAGGTTTTGAAAATTATGTTCGAACTTTCAATTCTCAACTAATGAACCACCACTTTCCCCGTCCTACTTCCCGACCGGATGATATTGCCCCAAAAACTATTAAAATAGGAGCTCCTGACGCTAACGCAACGCAGGATATGATAACTCCTGTAGCTTTTAATAGTGAAGCCCCAAATATCGCCCGTTCTCTACTGTTTTGAGGCAAATAGTCAAAGCCTCTGCTCTTGTTGCTATCTCTATTCCAATTAGTTAATAATTCTTCAATATCTGATTGAAGTCCCCAAAGATATTGTACTTTACCATTATACTCAATAGCGACATCAAAAGTGTTGCCTGAAAAATTGCCAAAATAAATTGCACAATCTTTACTTTTTAGAACTTGAGGATAAAATAAGTGCGAATTCTTCACGCACGAAGCGTTGAATTTTCACAATCTTATTCCTCTCTACTTTGAAACTTGGTAGACTTCGATTTTCAAGAGAACATAAGCTACATGCTCTAATTTTTATGTTTTATACATATCTTATTGATTTTTAATTATTTAACACTACTATGTTAGAAGTTTTTTCATTGCTATAAAATTTTACTCTTTCGGGTTTTGCACAACCTCTTTCAGATAACCGTTATCAACAAATTGTTTAGCGAATTTTTGGATGGATTCGACGCTGATTTTATCAACGAAAGATGTGTAATCTTTATATTCATTCAGTCCGAAAAGGATGTATTGGCTAAATATCTCTTGCCAATACTTGTTCTCTTCGAGGTCTTCGGCATATTTTTTCAATAGATTCTCTTTTACCTTGCTCACGTCGGTTTCACGGGGTCCGTTGACGGCTAATTCGGTTATTTCGTCTTTGGCGATGCCGATGAGTTTGTCGTAAACATCGGGGTTGGTTTGGAAGAAAATCTGGAAGGTAAAGGCTTCTTTCGGATATTTGGCGAGTTGTCCGCGCACGCTGACGCCGTAGGTTCCACCTTCGTCTTCGCGGATTTTTTCGGTGTACACGAGGTTGAGGATGTCCGCCATGACGCTCAGCATCATTTTACTTTCAAGCGAATAGGTCAGGTCGCCCGAATAGACTAAAAGGATGGTCGTTGTCGGGATTTCCATTTTTTTGTCATAACGACGGACAACGTTGGTCTCCGGAATCTTCAACCCGTCGTCTTTCCACGATTTTTTCTCTTTTCCGGCAGGGATACCGCCAAGATATTGCAGGATATACGGACGAATGGTCTCAACATCGAAATTTCCAACGAAAGTGAAAGTGAAATTTTCAACGCTGCCGAACAGGTTTTTATAGATGGACATCGCTTTGGTGTAGTCCACCTTGTCCATGTCGGATGCTTTCATGCGGGTTGCCGTCGGGAAGTTGTCGTACAGCACGGAACTGATGGAGTCTTGGAAAGTAACCAACGGATGCGCTTCCTGTGCTTCCAACATTGTTTTTTGACGACTAAAAAACGATTGATACGCCTCGTCGTCGTTTCGCGGTTGGGTGAAATAGAGGTAGGCGAGTTGCATCATGGTTTCAAAGTCTTTCGGGGAGCAGGAGCCGGAGAGACGGTCTGTCAAACGTCCTGAAGAGGGCGTAACCGATGCTTTTTTGCCAGCCAGCACTTTCGGTAAGTCAACGGCGCTGAAGTTGCCGACGCCTCCAACGGTATAGAGGTCGTTCAGCATCTGGATGGTCGCCGCATCGGCAATGTCCAATGACGACGTTCCGCCCCAACTGAACCCTTCCATCAAAACTTCGTCTTCTTTAAACTTGGTGGGCTTGAGGATTACTTTTACACCGTTAGACAGCGTCCATTCCGTTACGTCGAGATCGGCTAATTTCGTTTCGGACTTGATGCTTCCCGCTTGGGGTTCTTTGGTAATCAACGGCTCGTCGGATACGGTATCCTCGTAAGCCGTGATTTCCGATGCCTTCGCCTGTTGTATGATGTTGAGAACTGCCTCTTTGGAAGGATACACCAAACCTTCTTTTTCGGGACCGGTTATCGTTACGACCAAATTGTCGTCGCTAATCATCTCTGCCATAAATTCATTGACGGCTGAAACAGGAATCATGGGCGCTAATTGATTGTAGAGCATATATTCCATCTCAATGCCCGGAATGGGATCCGCATCGGCAAAATTCCGTACATATTCTCTCGAATAGGACTCATTTTTCTGTGTTTCGCGGTTTTCGTACTGGCTCTCTACTTGTTTGAGAAAATCGGCTTTGGCGCGTTCGTATTCCGACTCGGTGAATCCGAACTTCTTAGCGCGCTCGTTTTCAATGATGATGGCGTTCAGGCTCTCTTCCACGCCGCCTTCCTTAGTAACGACGAATACCATCCAGGCGTCTTTTGTCTTGGCAACGAAGAAGTCGCCGTACTCCTGGGCTGCGTAGTTGAACGGCGGATTGGGCTTTTGCATGAGTTCGTTCAAACGCTGATTCATCATGGCAGCAGCCACATCACTAATAAATTTAATTGCAAAAAACGTAGGCGTATTTTTATGTTCGCTGGGCAAGGGATCCTGTTTGTAGAACAATGAAACAGCCGTATAGGGCAATTCGGGGTCGGTGGCAAAGGCAATGATAGGTTCTGCATTGTCGCCTACTTCGTAATAGATGCGCTCGGCAGGGTCTGTCGGCGCAGGAATGTCGGCGAACATGGTTTTGATTTTCGCTTCAATTTGGTCAACGTCAATATCGCCAACAACGATGATTGCCTGTAAATCAGGACGATACCATTTTTCGTAATAGTCTCTCAACACCTGATATTCGAAGTTGTCAACCACGTCCATCAGTCCGATGGGGAAACGGTGGGCATACTGACTTCCTTCATAAATAATGGGGAATAACTGCTCCCAAACGCGCAGGTTGGCATCACTTCGTGAACGCCACTCTTCGTGGATGACGCCGCGTTCTTTGTCAATCTCTTCGTCTTCTAAACTGAGAAAGTTCGACCAGTCGTGAAGCACCAATAGCGCCGAATCAATGATGCCCTCGCGCACAACAGGCACGTTGGAAAGGTTGTAAACCGTCTCATCGAAGGCGGTGTAGGCGTTGATGTTGTAACCAAACTTTACGCCAACGGACTCTAAATAATCCAGCAACCCTCTTTTCGGGAAGTTTTCGGTTCCGTTGAACGCCATGTGTTCCAAAAAGTGGGCTAAGCCGCGTTGACTGTCTTCTTCCAAGATAGAGCCTACTTTCTGTGCAATGTAAAAGTCTGCCCGCTCTTTGGGAAGTTCGTTATGACGGATGTAATACGTCAATCCGTTGTCCAACTTTCCGGTACGTACTTTCGGATCAACGGGAAGGTTCATGGTTTGGGCAAATAGTGTTACTGCGAACAATCCCAAACATACAGTGGCAAAAAGCCGTTTGCTTATTTTCTTCATTTATCTAAAAATTAAGTTATTTGAAAATTTTTTGGCAAAGGTACGAAAAATACAAAGAAGAAGTTGCATGTAATTCAAAAAAAACATGTATCTTTGCACCCTCAAAATTTCGGCGAGGTAGCTCAGTTGGTTAGAGCGTCGGATTCATAACCCGGAGGTCACGAGTTCAATTCTCGTCCTCGCTACAAAACGTTTTATTAAAACCTTTCTTATTATATTGCGTTTTCCCAGAAAAAACGCATTATACTTCATGAAGATGTTCCATAGTGAAAAATTTCCGGCTATTTTTTTCTTGATAAATAATTCGCGATTGTATCCAATCAGTTCGTGTAACGGGATTTTCACGGGACAATGCTGCGCCGGCTTTTTACTTAACGTGGAGGCGTAGAGCAAATGGCGATACGAGCGCATATCTTTCATCAAAGGTGTCAAAACGGAGCCGATGGGTCCGGTGTAAGGCGTCTGATAGGTTTTCTCGCCGATGGTGTTCCAAACGGAACAATAGCGTTTACACGCGCCGCAACGGATACAGTGAAGCGCTTTCTGCTGCTGTTTGTGTCTCAACACGGCGTCGCGTCCGTTGTTGATGATGATGACATACATATTTTCGGGTCCGTCGTCTTCATACGAGGCGCGGGGTCCGAAAATCAGGCTGTTGTACGCCGTCAACAGCGTTCCGTCGCCCGACGAGGCAAATAGCGTCCAAAGCGTTTCGACGTCGTTGATGGAGGGAATGATTTTATCATATCCGGCGACGACAATGTGCGTCTTGGCGAAAGCGCAGGCGCGACAGATATTGCCCTCGTTCTCGCTCAACGCCACGCCACCAACATCGGAAACAAGAAAATTGGCGCCCGTGATGACCGCATCGGCGTCGAAAAAATGATTGCGCATCTTCTTAGTTACAAATTGTACCATCGGCTTTGAACCAAGTTCAAGCGGGGACTGAAACGTTTCGGAGAGATGGTCTGCCATCTCTTTATGGGGCGTGCGCAAAAGGTCTATCTCCTCATTATCAGTTACTTGGTTGACAAACTCCTGAAATGCGGTTTCAACAAATGTAACATCTTGTGGCAGTTGTTCTTTCAAAAAGAGTTCATTGACGGCGGCGGAACGGGAAGCGACAATTTTTTTAACGTCGTGTTTATGAAGGAGTTGCAATATCGTTGTAACAGCGTCTTTTTCGTCAAGCGCCCACAACACCTTCGCTTTGGGTTTCGAGAAGTTTAGTTCAAAGTCTTTAAGGTAGGTTTCGGCATTGGCGATGGCTTTGGAACGGGTGTATAACGCCCTGTCGCGCGCCAATTCCAAGTTGCTGTAATAGGCGCACGTATCACTCCGGCGACGCTTGTAGAGCGCGGTGGCTTCTGCCATTATTTGGTAGCCCGTGATATCCGAAGCGGCTTTGTCTGCATGACTTAGAAAAGAGTGTTTGAAATCCGACATGCGCTGTTATTCTTTATTTTTAGTATCTATGACGATGGTTACCGGACCATCGTTTATCAATTCAACGTCCATCATGGCTCCGAATTGTCCTGTCTCAATTTTTTTCCCGACCTCGCCCTCCAAAACCGCAATAAACCGCTCATACATCGGAACCGCGAAGTCGGGTTTTGAAGCGCGGATATACGACGGACGATTTCCTTTCTTTGTTGAAGCAAACAGGGTAAACTGACTGATAACCAATATTTCGCCGTCAACGTCTATAACGGAATTATTCATCACTCCGTCGGCGTCATCAAAGATGCGAAGCCGCGCAATTTTGGCGCACAGCCATTGGATATCTTCTTCCGTGTCGCTATCTTCAATACCCAACAAAATCAACATCCCGGCGGAAATTTTTCCGACAACTTGCTGCTCAACAGTAACGGAGGCTTTTCTTACTCTTTGAATAACGACTTTCATTTTTATAATGGTTTCATAATAAGTTATTTATACTTTATTTAATCCTCCTGTTCCATAATAAGATTGCAGCCATAATCCGAAGAAACGGTCATAAACCGAATAAACGGTTTCGTTGCGTGTAAAAATTTCTTTTTCAAGTAGTTGTCTGGCTGCGGTTTGGGTTGAAGCGGAAGAGAGGAGGGCGTGTTTTTTTACAAACTTGCCGGAAGTAATATTATGTGCTTTGCCCTCCTTTGCTACTGCGCAAAGCACTTCCTTTTGTCTTTCGGGTAAAAGGTTTAAAATTTCCGAAAATAAGGTTTCATAAGAAAAAATACGATTTTGTACCGTTTCTGCAAAGATTTTATCGGTGCAATTTTCGTTCTCATCAAGTTCTGAAAACAGTTGATTCATAATTGCTTGCACATAAAAAGTATGTCCTTCAAACAAATCGTAACAACGTTCAATAAAAGAAACATCAACCTTTTTTCCTGTTCTGCGAAAATGTCTGTCCGCAAAATTAATGTATTCCTTTTTATCAATAGCATTAAGTGTTTGTAATACAGCGCTTTGATAAAACGGACGAGAGGCAGAAAAGAACATATTATGCAGAATGTGCCTTTGGCTTCCGGAAAAAATGAAAGTCGTTTTTGAGGTTTTCTGAACATGGGTACGGAGGATTGCCTCAATATTTTTTTCGGGATACTTCGCGATTTGCTGAAACTCGTCAATTGCTACAATGCAGGGTTTATCGGATGTGTTGAGATATTTAAAAATCTCTTCCAAAGTGATTTCCGCGGAGCGAATTTCTCCAATTCCAATATCGAAAACCGGCGTTCCGGTAGCCTCGTCAAGTTTAAAAGCAGGTCGCAACGAAGAAATAATAGAGAAAAATCTTTCCACAAATTTTTTCCCTCGCGGTTTTAAACGTTCAAAGATCTCTTTACCAAGTTTATATACAAACTCCTGCAAATTGCGCGTGGCATAAATATCTATAAAAAAAGTATGGTAATTCGTCGAAATTTCATTTTGACGAAAACAATGTTCTATAAGACCGGTCTTTCCCATCCTGCGGGGTGAAACAAGTACAACGTTGTTGTCATTTGTAATAAAACGTGTGAGGTCTGTGGTCTCTTTTTTGCGGTCGCAAAAATACTCCGCAGATAAATAGCCCTTTAGCAAAAACGGATTTTTCATGCCTTAAAAATTTTCTGCAAAGATAAATATTATTTTTTAATTATCAAATTTTGATTACACATCAATTTTTGATTACATTTTCTCTAATGCGCTTCTAACCAATTATTTCCCCCGCTTATATCAACTACTAATGGAACTGAAAGCGACAACGCCGTTTCCATTTTTTGGCGGACGATATTCGTTACTGTCTCCTCTTCGGATTTGGGGATGTCGAACACCAATTCGTCGTGGACTTGAAGAACCATTTTTCCGGTCAGTTGCTGTTTTTGAAATTCGTCCCAAATCCGTATCATGGCGATTTTGATGAGGTCGGCGGCGGAGCCTTGGATGGGGGCGTTGATGGCGTTTCTTTCAGCGAAGGAGCGCATGTTCATATTGCGGGCTTCGATGTCGGGAAGATAACGACGGCGTCCCATCAACGTTTCCACGTAACCGTGTTGACGGGCGAAGGCGATTTGGTTTTCCATGTATGTCCGGATGCCGGAGTATTTTTCGAGATACTGTTCGATGATGCCGCCGGCTTCTTTGCGTCCGATGCCGAGGCGTTCCGAAAGTCCGAAAGCCGAGATGCCGTAGATGATGCCGAAATTGACGACTTTTGCCATGCGGCGCTGTTCCCGACTCACCTGGTCCAACGCGACGTTGAACACCCGCGATGCCGTGGCGGTGTGAATATCTATCCCGTTGATAAAATCTTCCTTCATGGCGGCGTCGCCGCTGATGTGCGCGATGATACGTAACTCTATCTGGGAATAGTCGGCGGCGAGCAGGGTGAAGTCATCGTTGCGCGGGATGAACGCCTTGCGGATTTCGCGACCCAATTCCGTGCGGACGGGGATGTTTTGGAGGTTCGGATTGGTCGAACTCAACCGTCCTGTGGCGGTTACCGTTTGGTTGTAGGAGGTGTGGACTCGTCCGTCGTGCGGATTGATCAGTTCGGGGAGTGCGTCGGCGTAGGTGGATTTTAGTTTGGAGAGCGAGCGGTAATCCAAAATCTTCTCGACGATGGGATGGGAATGTTGCAATTTTATCAGGATATCTTCACCGGTAGCATACTGTCCTGTCTTCGTTTTCTTGACATTGGACGAAATCTTTAAATCTTTGAATAAAACATCACCTAACTGTTTGGGTGACGCGATGTTAAAGGATTTGCCCGCCAAATTGTAAATGTCGCTTTCAAATTGCAAAATCTCATCAGAAAGTTTTGTAGAGAATTGATTTAGAGCGATTTCGTCAATGTGAACTCCATCGGTTTCCATCGAAGCCAAAACATTGACCAACGGCATTTCAATGTCGGAAAAGAGCGGCATAAATCCGGCTTTTTCGAGCAATGGCAGAAAGATGTTTTTCAGTTGAATGGTAACATCGGTGTCCTCGCAGGCATACTCTTTCACCCGCTCCGGATTTTGCCGAAATGCGACGCGCATAGACAACTGATTCTTCCCTTGTTTCCCGATGAGGTCTTCAATCGGCACGGGCGAATAGCCCAAATACTGCTCTGCCAGCAAGTTCATGTTGTGCCGCGTGTCGGGCTGCAACAGATAATGGGCAATCATGGTATCGAACATGGCGCCCCGAGCATGAACATCATATCCTTTCAAAATGGAAATATCAAATTTTATGTTCTGCCCGATTTTCATAATGGTTTCGTTTTCAAGTACTTTCTTGAAAACTGCCGCCATCTCCATCGCCTCTTTTTTGTTTTCGGGAAACGCCACAAACCACGCTTCTCCGACGTCAACGGCAAAAGAGATTCCCACCAATTCGGATGTGAGGGCATCAAGTCCCGTCGTCTCCGTGTCGAAACAAACCTCAGGACATGTTGCCAACTTTTCAGCCAACTTTTCGGCTTCGTTTTTATCGGTTATCAAATGGTATTTCGGCGCACCGTCTTTGATGTTCTTGAATGATGACGATGTTTGACTGAATAAATCGGGCTGAGGAACAGCGGGAACTTCGTAATGACCGAAAAGATCCATTTGACCTTCGGCGGGTTGCTTCCCGAAAAGTTGTCCTTCGGCAGGTTGTTTCTCAAAAGATTGTCTTTCTTCCGGACTCTTTTTCAGACTTAAATCAGTGAATATCCGTTTTGCCAACTGCCGAAATTCCAACTCTTCCAAGACTGCTTTCAACGCCTGTTCGTCCGGCGATTTCATGCGCAACTGTTCTTCGTCAAAAGGGACGGGGACATCGGTAATGATGGTTGCTAACTGTTTGGAAAAGAGCGCTTGGTCGGCAAACTGTTTGACCTTCTCTTGCAGGCGCGGATTTTTGATTTCGTCGGCGCGGGCAACCAACTCTTCAACGGTCGGAAATTGGCGTAACAGGTCGCGGGCGGTCTTTTCGCCCACGCCCGGTATTCCGGGGATATTATCGGAAGCGTCGCCCCAAAGTCCCAATAAATCAATGATTTGTCTGGGTTCTCCGACGCCAAATTTTTCGCAGATTTCCTTTTTACCAAAAACCTCCGCCACATCGCCCATCTTTCCGGGGCGATACATCAAAATGTTGTCGGTGATTAACTGTCCCAAATCCTTGTCGGACGACATCATATAGACCGTAAAACCTTTCTTTTCAGCCTCTTTCGACAGTGTTCCGATGATGTCGTCCGCCTCGTAGCCGTCCATCATCAGTTTTGGGATGCGCATGGCTTCCAAAATCCTGTCAATCCACGGCAGGGAAGCCGCAATCTCGTCGGGCATTGCCTGACGGTTCGCCTTATATTGTTCATAATCAAGATGTCTCACCGTCGGCGCCTGCGAATCGGATGCGACGGCAATATGTGTCGGATTTTCCGTCGTGATGACCGACCAAAGCGAATTGGTAAAACCCAAAATGGCGGAGGTGTTCAGACCTTTAGCGTTCACACGCGGATTTTTGTTCAACGCATAAAACGCTCTGTAAATCAACGCCATGGCGTCTAAGAGGAAGAGGGTGGGTGGGGGTTTCATGTTGGTTTTATTTGAAAAGGTCAGCATGAGAGCCTGTACGCTTTAGTTTTACTAATTTCCGACCTTTATCTATTTCATACAGTAACAGCCAGTCGGGTTGTATATGGCAATCCCATGTTTCGGGAAACACATTTTGAAGTTTATGGTTTTTATATTTATCGGGCAAGGGTTCTCCGTTTTCCAATAATTGAAGGAGTATAGCCAATGCAGACATCTCTTTGCCTCGTTTCTTAGCCCGAATAAGGTCTTTTTCAAATCGGGAGGTTGTTAAGATTTCATACATTTATTCCCAAGTTTTTGAACATTTCGGAACTGTTTTTATAAACATTACATCGTTCGCTTGTTTCTGCTTCTCTTATGGCTTTCATAGTCTCGCTATTTGGGATAAGCATGTCATTTGCCAGGACTACGTTCTTTTTAGATTGAATTCTTAATCCGGGAATGGCTTTCAGTAAAGCCATTGTTTTGATAATGATATTATCATTCCCCTCTATTGTAACAGTAATACTCATATCTTTTTTATTATATGTTTTTAACGCTGCAAAAGTACATAAATTTTCTGAATTACAATGAATAAATACAGTTGAAAACAGCGTCCCCTTTGCGAAAAACCTTTGCGCCCTTGCGTTTTTTTACCGCAGAGACGCAAAGGGTGCCACAATGGTCGCAAGGAGATTTCTCTGTGGTTCTCCGTGCCTCCTCTGTGTAATTTTTATCTCACTCGCAAACACAGCGAACGGATAGCCCATTAGCCATCGTTCCAATATTGTTGCTATTCCAAACCTATAAATCGGTGGTTTGCTTTTATCGGTTTTACCTCCACTTCCCTTTTTTTTCCATTCTCACCTTTAATTGTAAAGATCAGAGGTTCTGAGCCGCGAGAGATTTTCACATAAACATTTTTTTCCATCTCGTAACAACTCATGTAAGTAGATTCTAACGGAGACTTAGAACCGCCTGTCGGCTGCAGGCTAGCTGAACGATATAATGCAAAACCGTCAGGTAGCCCTCTGAAGTACCCATTCGTAAACCCAGCTTCCTCCACTTCATCAAAAGATTTTTTAAATATAGCGTTTGATCCCCAAGAACTGCTTTTAATCATATCACCCGGTTTTATTCCGGCTTTGTCGGCAGGTGAATCGGGGACTACTCCGGTTACTTTGCCGGCTGCGGCGCCGTCATAAATAATACCGGTGTACCAATAGTCTTGAGTGTTTAGGTTTTGGATTTTAAAAGGAAAAGCCCCTAACATTAGCCAGCCTATATGACTGGCAAATTGTTTATGGTCAGCCTTTTGTCTATATATAACTTCATAGTCAGCCTCCCATATTTTGGCTTTGTCCATTTCGCCTTTTGACATCTTTTTTGCATCTGCCATTGAGATAGACAATTTTGATAAATAGTCTATTTTCGTGTAATTTCCGCTTTGTGATGATTCTACATATTGACGGACTTCCATTTTTTTTGTCCAAACATTGTAGGCGCTACCGTAGCGAGTACTCAATTCTTGTGTTGGCGGCACATATTGCTCACGACGGTCGGAAAAAAAATCAATAAACACAAGTATATCGGGGTTCTCTTTATCGCGTTTCAATCCCCTTGCCGTTAAATATTCTTCCAACGAAGGCGCAATTTCTTTTTGTTGCATAATGTTTTGTCCGGTAAACTCAAAATCGAAAGACGTATATTGAAAAAAGTCTATATCGGGGTCAGACATAATATTAATGGGGTTGTCATCAATTTTCAGTGTACCAAAGAACGCTGTACCGGTACCACCTACATATTCTCGTTCTAAAACACGATTATTTGACAAGCAAGGGACTCCGGCTATCTCTAAAGTCTCTTTCTGATTTCCAAATCGTTGAATAGATAGATTTATTTTTGATTTTGAATCTATCTCATCAAATACTTTTTTACTTACCGGTTGACCATCAATGGCAACAATCACATCATTTTCCTGTAGCCCGGCTGCTTGCGCAGGTAAATACTTAACAACATTATTAGCAATAGCACATTCGGTTTGCTTTCCATCAATCAATACTGTTTCAAAATCATAATCAAAGCCGTATTCAAAAGTTGTTTGTGAAAAAGCGCTTTGCATTGTACACAATACCAAGAGCGCCAGCGCTGCCAAATAATTTTTTCCGGGTGTTACTCTTCCCGAATTAGCGGTTTCGGTCTCTGACCTCAACTCCGTTCTCATTTTTAAATTTCTGTTAGATGTCATAAATTCCTCCTTTTTATTTTTTAATTATTCTTTGGATTGCTTCGTCGTTGCTCTCTGACCTCCTCGCAATGCGATGCATTGAGCCTGTCGAAATGACGGGACACACCGATTGCAAATCAACACGAGCGGTAGCATGTCTCACATCGCACATCCTCTCCTTCGGGAGGCTAAAACGATGTAACTCATTGATTATCAGAGAGTTGGGGGGGGGGGGGGGGAGAGTTTTTATATTTAATGTTTTTGGAAAAAAAGGGGGGGGGGGGGGGGGGGGTGGGGTGTTTTCACGCTCCC
>WRLA01000028.1 GCA_009777825.1 Bacteroidales bacterium | reverse complement strand
AAGGTACAAAACTTTCTGCAAATATACAAACTTTTTTGAAAAAAATTATACAATAAATATGCACAAAAAAAGAGGCTGCCAGACTTATGAGACAGCCTCTTAATATTTTACAGCGTCGCCCTTATTCTTCGTCATCCGTCAACTTGTCTTTGTCAAACTTTTCGATGATGGCAGTCTCAACAAAGGCTGTTTTGTTTTTCACCTTTGACAACTCCTGCAAAACATCAACGCGAAGCCGAAACGTTTTATTTTTTCTCGGTTGCCCTGTTGTTCTGCGGCTTCCGTCAAGGTCATATGCGGGTCTTCCAGCCCCCCTTACGTTTTCCGCCCGTGTTCGGGCGTGTGCCGCCGCTACCTTTTTTACGCTCTTTTTTCATGCGTGCAAAATTAGCAAAAAAAATGGATGTGCCGATAAAACTTTTGCATTTTCTTGTTTAATTTTGTCGTCGGCGCGTCGTTTTGAAGGTTTTGCGCCGACTTTTAATTATTACCATTCCGCATTAATTGTTTTACACACCTTGTCAATAAACGATTCGCTTTCCCATCCGTTAATACCCATCTCATCGAATAGCATTCCAAGAGACATATAAAAATCCGCATCATCTGTAATCAAGTTATATTCCGACCCATTATCGCCCGTTGCTTTTATCGCGCTTCCTAATAATGAGCGCTGCCAGCGTTTGTTACGCTTTAAATCCTTTAAAAATTCTTGTTGTGTCATATTCTTATCTATTTAAAAACTATATGCAAAGACAACGTTTTTGATGATATGTACAGCAAATCATCAAAAAAAATGTGCGTTTTTTTGCCTCATTTTTAGAGTGTTTTTTGTAATCAACTGTTTATTAATAAGTTATAGACGTTACAATCGGTGATTTTTTTGCTTTTTAAGTGTTTTATTCAGAGAAAAACACGCTGTTTTCGGTTTTGCCATGCAGTTTTATATAAAAAAATTACGCTTTTTTCGCCGAGTTACGCCACTTTTCTCGAAATTTTGCAAAAACATTGAAAAAAGAGGGCGGAGAACCCTCTTTCCACTATAAAAAAGTAAAAACGTAAAAATGGCTATTCAATATAATAATCCTCTGCCAAATCGCTTCCAACCCTTTGTGTCGGAGAGTCGGGCGATGCCAAGTCCGGGTACTCTTCCTCCAATTTTTCCAACCCTTTCATCATCATGTCGTATTGGTAATCGCTGATTGTCGGCTCGTTCAGAACATAGTAACGATAACTGTGTTCCTGCAATTCCTTTGTCAATGCGTCTATTTGTGCTTTTGTTTCTTCTTTTGTCATCTATCTCTAATTTTATGTCAATATGAAGGACTTAATTCGCATCCTGCGTTTTCCAAATCCCATTTCCTTGCGGCTTCATAATCATAATTTAAAAATGTGCCATCCACATTGTCGGGACGGTACCCTAACCCTGGGTTGTTTCGCGTAATGTCGCCACGCTTAAACGGTGGCGCGTCGGATAAATAAAACACGAACTCTGGCTTGCCATAAAAATATACTGTTAGGATGTTGCCGGACAACACCTCTTTTTCTCTTCTGGGCAAATTGCAATTAATGTATCGCATTGCCTCGTTGTACGTTTTTTCTGTGTACATTTCTTCTCATGTTTAATAATTACTACGCCCTCCCAATATTTTGACACATAGTTAAACTCGTCAAAATGAATATCACAATCTTTACCAAAAGATTCTGCTATCATATTATTGAAAGATGTCTCTGATACTGTTAATTCAATCTTTTTTATTCCATCTATGATGAAATTTATACGTAATAATTGTAATATTTCATCAATTTTTTCCGTGTTTATTACCATATTTTTCTCCTTTCTATAGTTTATAAATAATCCGATGTTACCTTATTGCTCGCCCTTTTCCTTTCCGTTATCACCGTCGGCGGGTCATATTCAGCGTGGATGTACGCCGCTATTGCCCGTGCGATGACCCTGTCGTCGTGTGCGCCGTCCACCGCTTCGGGCTTTCCCTTGTCATTGATTTGAAATTGGTCGTATTCCGTGATTGCCTCCCGTTCCCGTTCCGTGAACTCACCGTCTCGCAGGGCAAACAGGAGAGAGTTCAATATCAGCCTCCTTGTGGAGATGTTTGTGTGGAAGCCCCACTGAATTGGTGCGCCCTCTGCGATTTTTTCGGGGTGCGTTCTTGTGTAGAGGTTCCTATAATGCTCCGAGATTTCGTTTAGCACGGTCAAAGATTGATCGCCCTCGTTTTCATCGTTTCGGATGAAAGAGTTTTTGTTTTTGTCAATACTATTGCTTTCGACGACCAAAGGACTCGCCGAAAGACTCGCCGAAGGACGCGAAGAAGGACGTGCCGAAGGCGAAGCCGAGCGAGCCAAACTCAAAGCCGAAAAAGAATCAGCGGAAGCCAAACTCAAAGCCGAAAAAGAGCAGACAGTCCTCAACTCCCACCGCGCCGGAATCCCCATCGCCACCATCGCCGACATCACAAACCTAACCGTCGAACAAGTCATCGAAATACTGAGACGAGTTGAGAGCTGAGAGTTGAGAACCATTGTCTGAACTGTGATTTTAATGGTTTATGTGATTAGTGCAATAAAAATTCGTGTAAGTTTGTGTAATTAGTGGCTAAAACCTTATCCGGTAACATATATCCGGATGGATTTTGCTATAGGAAATTCTTTAAATGTTGAGAGAAAACAATTCCATGTCGAATAATAAACTACGTTCAATTTCTTGGCGCAATTCTTCCTTTGAAAATTTTCCTTTACGGATGTCGTCAAGAGGAGCAACTATCTCCGTTGCTAATCCCAATGCTAAATACTGTCCCATAATTATTATTTTAGGGTGCAAAGATACAACTTTTCAATTATTCAGTTATTAAAAAAGTCGTATCTTTGCCGCATTAAAAAAGTAGTTATGGCACATTATCTTGACCCAAAGAATGATTTAACGTTCAAGCGCGTTTTCGGTGAGCATAAGCATCTTTGCATGAGTTTGATTAACAGCATGTTGCCGTTGGAGAAGCCGGTTGTGAGCATTGAATATCAGCAACCGGATTTAGTACCCGTTTTAACCAACGTATTTCGCAACACGGTGGTAGATGTGCGTTGTACCGATTCCGACCACAGGCAATTTATCGTTGAGATGCAGTTGTATTGGGATGAAAGTTTCAGGAGTCGCGTTTTGTTCAACGCCTCCAAGGCATACGTGATGCAGTTGAACAAGGCAAAAAAGTTCAAACTGCTCCATCCCGTCTATGCGTTGAATTTTGTAAACGACACGTTTGAGAAGTCGCCCGAGATGGAAAACACGTACTATCATCATTACAAGATAGTCAATATTGAGAATACCGAAAAGCAGATAAAGGGGTTAGAACTTCTCTTTGTCGAACTGCCCAAGTTTAAACCGCAAGGACGTGCAGAGAAGAAGTTGCACGAGTTGTGGCTTCGTTTCCTGACGGAGATCAACGAAAGCACAACGGAAATTTCTCCGGAACTGTTAGAAAACGAATACATACGCGAAGCGCTGGAATATATGGAACAGAGCGCCTACACCAAAGAACAATTAGACGCCTACTACCAGTGGCAGGTTGACACCATGATATCAGACCAGATGATAGCCAACGCTAATGCAAAAGGACAAGAAAAAGGACACGCCAAAGGACTCGCCAAAGGACTCGCCGAAGGACTCGCCGAAGGACGCGAAGAAGGACGCGCCGAAGGACGCGCCGAAGGACGCGCCGAAGGACGCGCCGAAGGACGCGCCGAAGGCGAAGCCGAACGCACCGCACTCAAAGCCGAAAAAGAAGCGGCAGAAGCCAAACTCCAAGCCGAAAAAGCCGAGAAAGAGAAGGCATTAGCCGAGAAAGCCGAAAAAGAGAAAGAAATAGAAGAACTAAAACGCCGTCTGAGCAACAATTAAAAATGAAAACAAAATCATAAAATTTATAAGCATAATACCTTTTATATGAAAAAAGTAAATATCATCAGAAAAAGCATGAGCAAAGTTTTGTCCCTCATCCCCGTCAGCCTTCTTGTCGGCGGAGCCATCGTGGTCTCCTTTCTTTTTGCGACCGGCTGCAAAAAAGGAACCAATTGCCCGGATGGTTACGATCATTCAATCATGAAAAGCCCGCCGAAATCCGCTATGGCTGCTAAGTCGTCAGACCAATGCGAATTCGAATGGAACGAGTATCAAAAGGCCGACTCTCTTTTGACCTATGTCTATCATCCGGATGTTCGTAATGCCATAGGGCCGGCAACGAATGGGATAGAGGCCGAAGTCTGGGGTCGTTTCCAGGGTTATTTCGAACAACCTTATGATCCCAGCAATTTTACAATAACTGATACAGTGAAAGGCGTAAGATATGCTATTAGAGTGCTCTGGAAAGATTATGACAACCCTCTTCCAATAAACGGCGACGAGATTCAAATATTGTATGATTTCTGCGGAACCGATTCGATCGGATATGATGTCATGCAAGAAAAATACGGTGCATGGTACGATTGCGACAATGGTGTGGGTATAACGGAATATGAATGGGTGAAGGATGACTGCGGCGGTTATTGGACGGTAAAGTAAATTGTCTGAACTGTGTTGCGGCAATTTGTCTGAACCATGATTTACTTGATTTAAGGATTAGCAGGATTGTTTCGTGCAATAAAAATTCGTGTAAATTTGTGTAATTAGTGGCTAAAAAAGAAACCATTCGTGCATTCATGGCAAAAAAAACGCAAAGAAAAATCTCTGTGAACCTCTGTGTGCTTTGTGTCTCTGTGTTGAATGGTCTTTTTTCAGCACAGAGACACGGAGTTCACAGAGTTACACAGAGAAAGTCTCAAATCTCAAAATCTCACATCACATATCTCACTCAGTTATGCAGTTATTAAAAATTCCGTACTTTTGCAGTCAAATAAATTAACTATGGCAAAAGAAAAATTAACAACGGAACAGGAACAGTTGGCACGTTTCGCCAAAGCGTTGGGACACCCTGTCCGTGTGGCAATTTTGCAAATGTTGGCAAAGCAAACTTGCTGTTATCACGGCGACATGTCCGAAATATTACCTGTTGCAAAAAGTACCCTTTCGCAACATTTAAAAGCAT
This sequence comes from Bacteroidales bacterium, assembly GCA_009777825.1. Taxonomy (GTDB): domain Bacteria; phylum Bacteroidota; class Bacteroidia; order Bacteroidales; family WRLA01; genus WRLA01. The sequence continues at coordinate 29,185 of WRLA01000028.1, read as the reverse complement.
TGAAAGAGGCAGGACTCATTCAGGGAACCATCCATTTACCGTCGGTGAAATATTGTATCAATGTGAAAAACTGGGAGTTAGCAAGAAAAATGTTTGAAACATTACTCACCGAAACTAAAAATGAAGAATGTTGTTAAAAAAATATCGCGAATACAATATTTATTTACGATGTTCGTTATTTTACGAAATACGAATAGTAATATAAACTTAATTTTAGTTTGAAATGGAAAATCAAAGTACATCAAAAGTAGATTGTGGTTGCAGCGACGGTTGCTGTACGCCCCCGAAGAAAAAAAATAATCTTTGGAAAATAATAATTTTTGCACTCATTATCCTTGCGGCGGGAGCGATAATAACTGTAAAATTGCTCTGCAAACAAGACGCAACACCCGAAAAATGCTGCGATACTACGGAAAGTTCAACGTGTTGTCCACAATCTAAAACCGAAGAATGATGAACGAGTGGATAAATTCGGTTATAAGTTCCGAACAGGCAGGGATCATTGCCTTTGCAGCGGTTTTTTTGTTGGGCGTTATTAGCGTTTTCACTTGTGCCTGTAATTTTGCCGTACTCGGTGTTGTGGGCGGATACACAGGTACTGTAGGCGCAACAGGTAAGACAAAAAAGGTTGTTGTAAGCAGTGTATTTTTTCTGTTGGGGACAGTCATTGCCTTGTCCGCAGTCGGTTGTTTAATCGGCTTTGCAGGCGAATTTGTCAATGCAACAATGGGGAATTATTGGAAAATTGCAGCGGGAATTATCGCCATTCTTTTCGGAGTTTACACGCTCGACATTCTACCTTTCAAAATAAAAGGAATATCAACTAACTTTCAGAGTAAAAAAAGCGGCATTGCGGGAGCGATGATATTTGGTTTCGTAATGGGCGGGGCTACCTCGCTCGGCAGTTTATGTTGTAATCCCATTTTCCCGGTCGTTTTGGGCGCTTCGTTTCTTAAAGGAAGTACGCTTTGGGGATTTGTTTTGCTGTTTTTCTACGCATTAGGCTATGGCGTTACACTTTCAGCGGCTATGCTTGGCATTGGACTGGGATTGGGGAAAATATCAAACATTCTCTCAAAATCGGCAGTAGTGATAAAATATGTAGGGGGTGTTACGCTGATTGTTTTGGGTTTTTATCTTCTTGTAACAATTTAAAAATCATGAGTAATATTCAAAAAATAGATAAGAACGGATTATTCGAAAATATTAAAGATTTGCTCGTCGAGGCAAGAAAGTTTGTTGTAAGAAACATCAATCAAACCATGGTTTATACCTATTTTGAGATAGGAAGAATGATTGTGGAAGATGAGCAAAAGGGCGAACGTCGTGCAGAATACGGTAAACAGGTTTTGATAGACTTGTCGAAACGTTTAACCGAAGAATTTGGACGAGGGTTTTCGGTTGAAAATTTGGATAGGATGAGGTATTTTTATCAAACCTATTCAATTTCGTCAACGGTGTTGACGAAATCTGCTTCAATTCCCCAGGCACTATCTGATGAATTACAATGCACAGAAAATCAACACATTGGAATTTCCGCAACACTGCCTCGGAAATCTTTGCCAATCCCAAATTTTCGATTAAGTTGGTCGCATTATCTCAAACTGATGCGAATTGACGATATTGCCGAAAGGCAGTTTTACGAAATTGAAGCAGCAAACAATAATTGGAGTTTGAGGGAACTGCAACGTCAATACGATAGCGCTTTGTATCAGCGGTTAGCATTGAGCAAGGATAAACAGGGAATACTGGAACTGTCGAGAAAAGGTCAAATTATCGAAAAACCCGAAGACGCAATTAAAGACCCTTTTATTGTTGAATTTACGGGACTTCCTGAAAATTCAAGATACTCGGAAAGCGATTTGGAACAAAAACTTATCGACAAATTGGAGCATTTTTTACTCGAATTGGGAAAAGGGTTTACTTTCGTGGGAAGACAAGTGCGGTTTACTTTTGACGAAAAACATTTTAGAGTTGACCTTGTGTTTTACAATCGTATTTTGCAGTCTTTTGTGCTTGTTGACCTGAAAATAGGCGACTTAACGCATCAGGACATCGGTCAAATGCAAATGTACGTCAATTATTATGACAGATTTGTACGTTTAGAACACGAAAACAAAACAATTGGAATAATCCTGTGCCGCGACAAAAACGAAACACTTGTAAAAATAACCCTTCCCGAAGATAATGAGCAAATTTTTGCAAGTCGTTACAAAACGGTTTTGCCAAGCAAAGAAGAACTGAAAAAGTTGATAGAAAGTAAAGAATAAAGGACATAAAATTGATAGCAAATGGAAAATAATGTAAAAATCTGTCAGAGTTGCGGAATGCCACTTGACAAAGACCCAAACGGAGGTGGAACAAATTTAGACGGAAGCAAAAGCGATAAATATTGCAGTTTTTGTTTTCAAGATGGGAAATTTACCGATGAAGGAATTACCCTAAAAGAGAAAATTGAGTTGAATATTCAAATTGCCGTATCGCAAATGAATATGCCGGAAAATGCAGCCAGAGAAATGGCTGAAAGTGTATTACCAAATTTAGAGCGGTGGAAATCTTAAATCAATTATGGACACATTATTATTATCCGCAATTATTGGAGTTGTAGCAGGAACTATTGACATTATTCCTATGGTCATTCAGAAATTGGACAAACGAGCCACTATTTCTGCTTTTCTGCAATACTTTTTCGTGTCAATTATCATTGTCAATATTGATTTGCCTCATATTGTATGGTGGTTACAGGGCGGTTTAATTTCCGTGGCATTTGCTTTACCTGTCGTAGTCATTATTTCGATACAAGACAAAAAAGCCGTACCAATTATTCTAACAATGGCTACCATTTTGGGAACTTTGATTAGTATTGCAGGGCATTATTTAAGTTAATCATGAGTAATATTCAGCAAGTTTCAACCGAATGGAGTAATAAAGACCTGCTTTCAGCAATAAAAGTTCGTTGGTCAATCGGCAGAATGGATTACAAAGTAATGCCCGGCTTATACGCTGTGGGCAATCCTGATAAAGACGCTGATGTTTATATCTCCTGTAATTTCAAACTGAGTTTTGACATTTTACGCCGTGCCTTGAAAGGATTGAATGCTTGGATTTTGGTACTCGACACAAAAGGTATAAATGTTTGGTGTGCAGCAGGAAAAGGAACTTTTGGCACACAAGAACTCGCTTTCAGAATAAAAGAGCACCAACTTGACAAAGTAGTAAATCACAAAAAAGTTATTGTTCCGCAGTTGGGAGCGACAGGCGTTTCGGCTTATAAAATAAAAGAAGAAACAGGATTTAAGGTGATTTACGGACCTGTAAAAGCAGACGATATTCCCGCATTTATTGCAAACGGATACAAAACAACCCCCGAAATGCGAAAAATCAATTTTAATCTTTGGGAAAGGGCAAAACTTATACCTGTTGAATTGTTTTACGCTAAATATTATTTGATTTTAATTCCTGCCATTTTCTTTATACTTTCGGGCTTACATGCAGACGGTTTTTCTGTTGATTCCTCGTGGAGTAACGGCGGTAGAGCAATTTTCAATCTATGTGTCGCCTATTTGTCGGGTTGCGTATTAACGCCAATTCTTTTACCCATCATTCCATTCAAAAGATTTTCACTAAAAGGAGTTATGATTGGTTGGCTTATGGCAATTTTATTGTTATACTTTAACTTTCTGGGCACGAACATTTTTGAAATTATATCGTGGTTTCTACTTATTGGCGGAATTTCATCATTTATGGCTATGAATTTTACGGGCGCATCTACATTCACATCACTATCGGGCGTACAAAAAGAGATGAAAATTTCGTTACCTGTACAAATTTGCGGTACAGTATTAGGTTTCATCGGCTGGCTTATAACACGTTTTATTTAGATGATTATGAACGGATTAACATATTTAAAAAATGTAACCACTCTGCAACTTGACAGCGAAAAATGTAACGGATGTGCAACGTGTACCCTCGTTTGTCCCCACGCAGTATTCACAATGAAAGAAAAAAGAGCATTTATTCAACACAAAGACCTATGTATGGAGTGTGGAGCGTGTTCGATGAACTGCCCAACCGAAGCAATCAAAGTAAAGTCCGGAGTAGGCTGTGCTGCGGGAGTTATTACCGGATTACTTCGTGGAACAGAGCCTACTTGTGATTGCGGGTCGGGGGGGTGTTGCTAAAATGAAATGGTAATAAAAAAAATAGTATCTTTGCAGCGGTAAATTAAATAAAAACAAAATGGGAACACTTATTGACCGAATAACCATAAATGCCGATATATGTCACGGCAAGCCCACCATTAGGAATATGCGCTATCCAGTGGAAATGCTCCTCGAATTATTATCTTCAGGAATGACTTGGGATGAAATCATGGAAGATTATCCTGCTATTGAACAGGAGGATATTCGTGCATGTTTGCTTTTTGCTTCCCAACTCACCAAAGTAAAAACCGTGCGTAAACTGATAGCATGAAATTTCTCGTAGATGCCCAATTGCCATACGGAATTGCTTTATTTTTGAGAAATAAGGGATTTGACGTACTTCATACAAATGACTTACCGGACAAAGAACGCACGCCGGACAGTCAAATCAGGGACATTGCTGTTTCCGAAAATCGGATAGTCATTACCAAAGATTATGATTTTGTTGACTCGCATATTCTCACGAAAATACCTGAAAAACTACTCATTATAACAACTGGCAACATCAAAAATAGGCAGTTATTCGATTTATGGCGAAGCAATTGGAAATTAATCATCCATTTGTTCGAAACATGGAACTTAGTAGAATTGAGCAAAGAAGATGTTATTGCTCAATAACTCGTAAGGTTATTTCAACATCATTACAATTCTGTTACAAACGTTACACGAATATTTCACAAAAACGTAACAAATGAAAGAAAATAAGCCGTACCTTTGCCTCAAATTTTTGAAGCGATGACAAAGAACATATTAGTTGTTGATGATGAAGCAGATTTGTGCGAGATTTTGAAGTTTAATCTCGAACATGAGGGTTATACTGTGGACACGGCGGGGTCGGCGGAAGAGGCGCTTGCGCTGTTACAAAAACGGTCGTATCATCTTATCCTGTTGGATATTATGATGGGCGGCATGTCGGGTTTTAAGATGGTCGAACTGCTCCGCAAAGAGTGGAAGGACGAAACGCCCATCATCTTTCTGACGGCGCGCGATACCGAAAACGACATGCTCACAGGATTCAGCGTTGGCGCCGACGATTACATCTCCAAACCATTCTCTATCAAGGAAGTTATCGCGCGGGTGAAAGCCGTGATAAAACGAACTGAAGGCATCGCCGCGCTATCGGAAGCCGACACAATGAAAATCAAAAACATGACCATTGACTTGAACGCCAAGCAAATATACGTGGACGGGCGCACCGTGATTCTCACCAAGACCGAATTTGAAATTCTGTACTACTTGGCGAAAAATCCGGAAAAGGTGCTTTCGCGGGACAACATCCTCAACGTAGTGTGGCCCAACGACACCTACGTCTTGGAAAGGACTGTGGATGTGCACATTACACGCTTGCGCAAAAAACTCGGCGACTGCGGACATTGGATAAAAAACAGGTCGGGATACGGCTATTGCTTCGATGCGGAAGAGTAAAAAATAGTAATAATCAATAAAAATTTTTGAACCATGAAACCTTACAGATTAAAATACCGGCAACAAATCTTCCTGTGGTTTTTCATCGCATTCGCCTGCTTTACAACGGGAATCGTGCTGTTTCAGCAACGATGGGAGCGCAACATCAAAACCGAAAATCTCAAAAATAACCTCAACGGCTACGCTGCCATCATCCACCGCTACATACAAGAGCAGCATTTGACGCTCGACGCCGAAACTCCGGAACAGATGACCGACATTTTGAATTTACTCCCTTCCAACCTGCGCATCACCATCATTGACCAAAACGGAGAACTGCTCTTTGACAACCAACTTTCCGACATCGAAAATGTTGAAAATCACCTGAAAAGAGCAGAAATACGGCAAGCCCTGAAAGACGGAAACGGCTCGGACATCCGACTGTCACACTCCATGAACATGGAATTTTTCTATCTTGCACATGCTTACGACCACTATTACATCCGCGTAGCCCTCCCCTATAACATTGAAACTAAAAACATTATCCGTCCCGACAACTGGTTTTTGTATTTTACCTCTATTCTGTTTCTGACCGTTTTGATACTGTTAATTTATATTTCGGGACGTCTGGGAAAAGCCATCACCGGATTGCGAAATTTTATCTTTTCTATCAACTCCGAAAACGATAGCGAAGCCGCTGATATACACTTCCCTGATACCGAGTTTGGAGAAATCGCCGGACAGATAGTCGCCAACTACCAGCAGTTGAAACAGACCAAAAACCAATTGGCATTGGAAAAAGAGAAGTTAGACCTCTGCTTTCAAAACTCGGACGAAGGAGTAGGCGTTTTTTCGGAATCTTTGGAACCTGTTTTTGTAAATACCCGCTTCATCACCTTTGTCAACACCATCCTTGATAATCACAATGCTATATCTAAGGCGCTGTTCGACACGGAAGAATTTTCCAACGTAAAACACTTTTTGGATAACAACAACTCACAATCCGGAATCTCGTTTCCGGTGGGGAAAATCGCCAAAAACGGCAAACATTTCTCGCTCAAATGTATTATTTTTCACGATAACTCGTTCCAAATCATCCTGACCGACATCACCCAATCCGAAACAACCCGCCTGCTGAAACAGGAGATGACCAACAACATCGCCCACGAACTGCGGACGCCGGTAAGCAGCATACGCGGTTATCTTGAAACGATGCTCGAACAGGAAAATCTTGATATTCAAAAGCAACGCTCCTTCCTCGAACGCAGTTACCAGCAAACCCTCAAACTTTCCGAACTGATTCGCGACATCGCCCTCATCACCAAAATAGAGGAAGCCCCTCACCTGTTTTTGGAAGAAACGGTCAATATCTCGTCCGTCTTGCAGGAGTTAAAAGAGGAATTTGAAATTCCATTCCATGCCAACGACATCGCTTTCGAGGATAACATCTCTCCGGAAATAGCAGTTACGGGCAACCGTACCCTGATTTATGCCATCTTCCGCAACCTGATAGAGAACGTCGTAACATACGCCGGAAAAGGCGTTGCCATCTCCATTGACATCTACAACGAGAGCGCTGTCCGTTATTTCTTCTCCTTTTCCGACACGGGGAAAGGCGTCGCCGAAGAGCATCTTTCCAAGATGTTCGACCGTTTCTACCGTCTCGATGAAGGTCGTACACGCGACAGCGGCGGCTCGGGATTGGGATTAGCCATCGTCAAAAACGCCGTGCAGTTCCACCAAGGCGACATCATCGCCAAAAATCGAAAAGATGGAGGGCTTGAGTTCCTTTTTACGCTGAAGAAACTGTCTGAACCACAAACCTGACTCCTGCGCATAAGTGGAAAAGGTGGCAAAGAAAAACAAAAACGGTGTATTTGTTTTAGGTTATGATGTGAAATTTAATTCGTTGTCGTATAGTATTTGTATTTGTTCTTTTAGGGGTGGCAAGAAATTTTTTACCGTATCCCATACAATATCATCTTCAGTTTGATAATAGCCGTGTACCAAAATATGACGCATGGAGATGATATCACGCCATTCTATTTCGGGATGTTGCGCTCGAAACTCTCTTGTTAGTTTGTAACTTGCTTCGCCAACAATTTCAACGCATTTTACGACAGCGTATTTGAGTAAGACGTTTGCAATATACTCGTCAAAACGAACATTTTCAGTAAACGCAAGAGCCTTTTCTATTGCATCAAGAATATGCTGCAATCTGCCTTTATCCCTAATTTTATCTCTCATAGACTAAAATTTTATCTTGTTCAACAGAATCTTTTGCAAAGTCACACAATCCTCTTTCTGAAACTAAATCAACTTTTTTACGCAAATAATCACTCAAATTATTCATTATTTTAGCATAATCAAACAGAGTAATAGCCGCATTTTTATCAAAACGGACCAAAATATCCAGGTCACTTTTTCGGGTTTCTTCTCCGCGAGCATACGAACCGAATACCCATGCTTTTTCTACCGGATAAGCGGGGAAAAACGTTTGTAACTTATTGACAATATTCTGCTTCATCGAAAAAACATCTTAAAATTCACACGGCAAAGATACGAATATTTTTAAACACATTTTACATCCCGCTAAAATTCACCCCCGCAAACACCAGCGAAGGAACACGGTACGACGAACTTAACCGCGGGTCGTTTCCTGTTTCGACGAGGTTTTTCCAAAGTTCGATGAGGTTTCCGGTGATGTTCATCTCGGAGATGGATTGCGTGGCAACGCCGTTTTCGATTAAAAAGCCTTCGATGCCGTAGGAAAAGTCGCCGGTCGAACTGTTTTGGTTGCCGCCGTTGAATCCGGTAACAAGGATGGCGCGTTTTTGAGGTAATATCAACTGCGACAAATCTTTATCGCCGGTTTGCAAGATCAAGGTGGAGGGTCCACTGATGGTTTGTGGGACGTCCATTTTCTTGGAATAGTAGGCGTCAATGAAATAGGTGCGGAGGATTCCTTTGTCGAAGATGGTTCTTTTCTTGGTGGCGACACCTTCGTAGTCGAAGTAACGCGCTCCGGGCGTCTTCGGGAGGTGCGGGTCATCAATGAGGGTGAACTTCGACGAGCCGACCGTTTCACCGATTTTATCTAAGAAAAACGAATTCTTCTGTTGTAACGCGCTGCCGTATAAGGCTGATAATAAAGGATTAAGGAGACGCGAAGAGTTGAGATAATCCACAATCATGGTGTAGGTACCCGATTTTATCTTTTGCTGTCCTAACTTCTTGGTACAGCGCTCGTAGGCGGCTTTTCCGTATCCGGTCTTTTTCAGTTCGTTGAAAAACAGCGCACTGTCCCACCAATTTGCGGCAGGACGCGAGTCGCTTTCGCTCTTCATGGAAACGCCGGCGCTGAGGCTGAACGAGGTCGAAAAGCGTTCTCCCTCAAAGCCATTGCTTTGGATGATGTAACTCTTGCTGTCGCCGTCGGAATAGCGGGCGTTGACCGAGATAATCCTGTCATCGGTTTGATAGATTTCTTTGGCGTTTTCCAGGGCGATTTGCAGTTTTTCGTCCGGATGTATCTCCGTTATTTGGTTGTCGTAAAGGTTTAAGTCAGGCTCCCTTACCCCACTGAAACAGAGCGAGATGTCGGGCAATACACGACATTCGTCGGGTTCCAAATAGCGGGTTGCGACAATCCCCTCTTTGATAAACTTTTCAACTTCCTTTTTCTGAATACGGTTGGTGCTAAAAGAGCCGTAGCGTCCGTCAACAAAGAGCTCAATATTCATGGAACTCTCCGATGCCTGCTGCAGTTTCTCCAGCATCAAATTGCGATAGTCGAAATTGCTTTCCGTTCCCAAGTGAATCGAGATACGACATGCCTGACATCCGTTTTTCAAGGCAAAATCCATTGCCCACTGCGCTAATTCTTTATGTTGTTGGTTGATTTTCATTGTAAACAGTTTTAATTTTTAATTTTTAATTATTTCCCTCCTACAGTCAGTTTGCTCACCAAAGCCGATGGCATGCCGCACGTTACGGGACACGATTGTCCCTGTTTTCCGCATGTCCACGAACCGTTGTCAATGATTAAGTTGTTGGAAACCATGATGATGTCGGCGAGCGCCTTCGGTCCGTTGCCGATGATGTTGATGTCTTTGATGGGCGCTGTCATCTTCCCATTTTCGATGAGATAACCCGACTTGACGAAAAACGTAAAGTCGCCCGAACCCGTCTGCACCTCTCCGTTGGTGAACACGTCGCAATAGACGCCGTATTTCACCTCTGCGATCATGTCGGCTTCGCTGATGTCGCCGTCTTCCATGTAGGTGGATCTCATGCGCGGGATGGGGGAATAACGAAACGACTCGCGTCTGCCGTTTCCTGTCGGCGCTAATCCGTAGAATTTGGCGCTCATGCGGTCGTGCAGGTAACTGTTGAGGATGCCCTCTTTTACGATGTAGGTTTTTTGTCCCAAACAGCCTTCGTCGTCAATGTTCACTGCGCCGCGATTGTGAAAGATGGTTCCGTCGTCCACAACGTTGATGCTCTCCAAACAGATTTTCTTACCCAACTTATCGGAGAAGATGGAGGTGTTTTTGCGGTTAGCATCGGCTTCGAAGGAGTGTCCGATGGCTTCGTGCAGCAAAATCCCCGAACCGCCGGCGCCCATCACAACGGGCATCTCGCCACCCTTGGGTTTGACGGCGCCAAACAGTATGGCGGTTTTGCGCACTGCCTCCTGCGCCATCTCTTCGATGACGTCGTCGTTCAAAAACTCAAAACCCATGGTGAACGCACGGGACGAGCGACTGTTTTCTATCTCTCCGTTTTGTTCCATGATACAGGTCGCCGAAAGGATGACCATCGGACGGTAGTCGTTGTAAAAGGTGTTTTCGGAGTTGTAAAACATGATGACGGACGACTTGTCGGTAAGTGAAACCATCACTTTGGTAACCCGACTGTCCAACTCAAAAATCCTGTCGTTGAGTTTTTGCAGGAAGGGCGCTTTCTGCTGAATACTGACCTCTTCCCACGATGTTTTTACGGGATAGTAATTTTTAAACTCGCGCGGACTGACATCCAACGCCGGACGCCGTGCGCTCTCCGAGGCGATGCGCGCGGCTACTTTCGCCGCTTTCAACATCTCTTCCGTCGTTATCTCTTCGGTGTAGGCGTATCCCGTCTGCTCGCCGGTAACGACGCGCACGCCCACGCCATAGTCAATCTCCGACGAGGCGGTGTTGACCTCTCCGTCGCGCAAGCCGACCGTGTTCCAGATGGAGTGTTCAAAGTAAAGGTCGGCATACTCTCCGCCTTTTTCCAATGCGGCGAGAATGACCTTTTTCAAATCTTCGGCGCTGACGTTGAAGTGGTTCATCGCCGCCGCAGCGCCCTCAGGCGTCCCAGAGATGCAACTCTGCAAAAAAGAAGGGATCATCATCGTCCCAATAGCTGCTAATCCGCTCATTTTAATAAATTCTCTTCGGTTGTATTTCATAATCGTTATTATATTGCCAACAATTTCAATCCATTTTTCTCATAATGCGGTTCATTTTTTTAAATTAAACGGATCATCAACCAACTCTCTATACTCTCCCTTTTTAAAAAAAACTGAAGATGGCACCATTCTTACTTTCTGTATCAGCCTTAAATCATTACCTATTAACTCTTTACTATTCACTTTGGAAAATATTTGTTTTCTTTTCACTATCGTATCCATAACCATTTTTGTATTTTATGTATAATATTTTTCATTTTGCAAAGGTAGATAAAATTTTCAAATTGCATTCAGACGGGAAAAAACATCAAATACATGATTTTTAACCGCAAAGGCGCAAAGGGTTTTCGCAAAGGGCGCAAGGGATAATTGATGTCATCTGCGGATGGGCAACTAAAACAAATCCGAATGTGTACCCGTGTCCGTAAGCGTAAGGGTTAACTGATTATCATTCTGCACCCATATTAGCAACCAATTCGGTTGAATATGGCACTCCATCACTGTTCCATTTTTAGAAGAGTACCCTTCCAAACTATGAACGCCGTACTTTTTTGATAAGGTTTCGCCTTGCGCCAACCTTTTAACAACGTCGGCAAGGAGCGATAAATCCAAATTGCGCTTAAAACATTTTTTTAAATCCTTCTTAAAGTTGTTTGTGAAAAATATGTAATAAGCATATTCGGAAGAAATTGTGAAAGAGTTGAAAAACTCAACTACGGACATTCGTTTTTTTTCCATGGCATCTACAGTTTAGCGGGTCCTGCCAGAAAAAAAACATTGCCTTTGTCAACATCTTCCAAAGATTGCTCTAAACGACTTTTTTTTACCGCCTGATTAACAGTTATATTTCTAAAAAAACCCAGTGAAAGAATATATTCAAGCGTTTTTTGTGCCTGAATGCTCCGTGCATTATATTCTAATGTTACCGTTGCCATAATATCGTGTTTAAAATTCAACACTGCAAAGATACGACTTTTTTGGAAGTTACAAGTTACGAGTTACGTTATTTTTTAACCGCAAAGGCGCAAAGGTTTTTCGCAAAGGGCGCAAGGGAATTAGCACGCAGATGACGCAGATAACACGGATTTTCGCAGATAATAAAACTGTGCATCCTCTGTGGTTCTCTGTGTAATTTTTTTGTTTCACAGAGTTGCACGGAGAAGACACAGAGAACCACAGAGATTATCCGATGTATGTAAATCACACTAATCAAACCAATCACAAAAATCACAGTTCAGACAATGACCTACCGCCTCACAAACCTAACCGCCGTCCCGGAAATTCTCAGAAAATACATCCCGCTTGCCAAAGATTCGATGTTGATGGTTGACGATTCCTGCAATTTCCCTTGCATGACGACTTGTCCCAGCAGGTCGAAGATGGCGTAGTCGGATGGTTCTTGTGTGGCGAGGTCTATGTGCAGTTCGGTGGTGGCGGGGTTGGGGGAGATTTGCAGGTGGTTACTTTCTTCTTCGCTAATAGCAGTTCCTGTTCCATTTTGCGTAACATTTATTGTTGCTACTAGCGCGTCGTCGCCTCTGTTGTTGCATTTAATTGTTACAATGGCACTGCGAGGCGAACTGGATGTGTTTTCCGTAGCAGTCATAGTAAATGTCCCATTACCGTTACCATTTGTTGGTGAAACTGTAACCCAAGGGGCATCATTACTTGACACAATCCAAGATTGATCGGAAGTAACAGTTATCGTATATGTACCACCACTTGCACCAAAAATATAGGCATAATTAAAAAAATCTTCCCATTCAAATGCCGCTTTATATAAGTTTATTGAGTTTTCCGGCACGTACAATTTACAAGTTGATTTAATTCCGTCATCAAAAGCCTTATGAGTTCCATTACCTATTATTGGCGGTTTGGGATTTTTAACTGTTATTGCTGTTATGTTTGGACATTCGTAAAAACTGTAATCACTAATAGCGGTAACTTTTTCTCCTATAGTTAGAATTTCCAATGCAGAATTTCCCTGAAATGAACTTAAAATGCCATCACTCCCCATGTAAAAGAGTATATCTCTCCCAATATATAAAGTGGTTATTTTACTACCAGTGAAAATCGCACAACCAGGATAAACATCACCAATCGCATTACCGAGATATAAAATAGCTGTCCCATCCTGAAAAGTCACATTTTCTAAATTGCTACAACCAACAAAAGTTTTATTTCTAATACTGGTAACAGTTTCTCCAATGGTTAAAGTCTGTAGTTTTTGCATTTTGCTGAATAAAGATTCCATGTCGCTAACATAAGGGTAGTCGGTATTTCTCCCCAAATGTAATTCTTCAAGCGGACAGTCGGTAAACCAATCATAGTAATAAATGCCGTCATTATCACGTGAATAAGTGAAAACCAACCCGGTATTTCCATTTACTATATTAAGTTTTTTCAATCCGCTACCACGAAACGCTTCGCCTTCTATTGTTCCAACACTGTTTGGAATTTCCAAGATGTGCAAACTGGAACACTTAAAAAATGACTGTCCATTTATTTTAGTAACAGAACTTGGAATTGTTATTGTTTGCAATTTGCTGCAATCTTTAAACGCTCGTTCACCAATGTTTTTCACATTGCTTCCGGGCTGAAATTCAACGGTTTGTATCTCATCCTGACGGTTGGCACACCACCAAGGAGATTCGCCTTGCTCAGAATGCCAAAAATCAGCCATATAGTTACTACCCGATATGTACAAAGTTGAGCCGCTAATGTATGCGCTGACATCATTACCACTCGTTTCGTTATCTGAAATTTTCCACGGATCAGATTGTGTACCATTTCCATCCCATGGTGGCGAACACTGTCCATAAGCATTAACCGCAAACAGACAGACAAGCGCCATCACTCCAAGCATTAAAAAGTTTCCCCTACTCCTCTGGTTTTTCGGACTAACCCCGTTTGAATGGTCTCTGGACTCCATGCCGCTTTTGCAGTTGATTTCGGCTATCACTTCGCTACCGATGGTAGCGGCACTAATTGCATTGACTTTAATCATAAAAAAAATATTTTTTAAATTTTCGCCTACTCTTTACAGGATTTTCGGCATTTACTCCTTTTATCGTTTTCAAAATCGGACAATAAAAAAAGCGGACTTACATTATCCGCCATTGAGGTCCTAAGAATCTACCTGAAAATCAAACAAGTAAGTCCGCATTTCTGCGAGCGCTTACTGCTTATTTTCAATTTTCTTTGAAGTTTCTTAGGTTTCAATGGCAAAAACATAGCAAATGCTATTTCAATCTGTCCTGTTTTGTGCTACCAGCTTCTACATGCTTCTTAGCACGGTATTTTTTCTTATGTCATGATGTCTATTATATTTATTTTCAGTTGATTATCAATTTTTCTATTTCGGCAATAAAATTTTCGGCGGGTTGGATGAGGGGGATGATGTCTTCTTCTTCTATTACAATATAGTCTCCGTAATCGCCACCTTGTCGAAGATTAAAAAGGTTGCGGTATAATCTGTTTTGTTCTTTGCTTATAATTTCTGTAAGCACAAAATGTTGCCCAAACAAACTAAATACTCCGTTATGAGTACGGGCAGTATGTCCGTTTTTTACGAGTAACGCACTTACAGCGTAGAAACACGCATAATATAAACGGTTTGCTGTAACATGCCAATAGCCCATTTCCATATTTCCTTTCGCCTCCTCTAATGTTTCATTAGCTCTTTGAAGGCGATAGGTAACAATAGTATCTCTTTCTTCCTTGCTCAGTGTCATATTACTTCAATTCCTTCTTGTTCCACATTATATTTCAACATTGACGGGTGTGTTTCCCAATCTTTTTTAGTATGAATGATTGCATTGATAAGGGTGTTATATTTTAGTCCCAGTTCGTCAAAAGGATACCCGTATTGGTCATAATCTTCAATAAAACTTCGTTTTTCCTTATCCAGCAGCACCAGCAAATCCCAATCCGAATCCTCGCGTGCATCGCCGCGTGCCTGCGACCCGAAGAGAATCACCTTTTCGTTCGGCAGTATTTGCCGCTTTAAAGCCCGTATCTCGTTGAAAATTTGCGTATTCATTTTTGATGATGATTTACCAGTGCAAAGGTACGATTATTTTTTCTTTTTCCTCTCAATCAAAACATAAAACGCCGGTATCAGCAGCACGCCGATGGTGGTGGCGATGATCATCCCGCTGAACACGGTTACGCCCATCACCTGTCGGGCTTGTGCGCCAGCGCCGGAGGCGAGCATCAGGGGCGTTACGCCGAGGATGAATGCCAACGAGGTCATCAGGATAGGACGGAAACGCAGTTTGGCGCTTTCCAAGGCGGCTTCGTGCGCCGGGGCGCCTTCCTCGTCCTGTTTCATCTTGGCAAATTCGACGATGAGGATGGCGTTTTTGGCGTTCAAGCCGATGAGCATGATCAGTCCGATTTGCGCGAATACGTTGTTGACGTATGTCGCGGCGAAGAGTCCGGCGGCGAACAGTCCGAAGAATGCTCCCATCGCCGCCCACGGCGTTCCCATCAAGACGCTGAAGGGCAGTTTCCAACTTTCGTAGAGGGCGGCGAGGATCAGGAAGACGAACACCAACGCCATGGCGAGCATGGTAGACGATTTCCCGCCGGCTGCTTTTTCCTGATACGAGGTGTTGCTCCACTGATAGCCCATGTCGGACGCCAGCGTCTCTTTTGCCACCTCTTCCAAGGCGTTGAGTGCGTCGGAAGAACTGTATCCGGCGGCGGGTGCTCCGCTGATTTCGGCGGCGCGGTAGATGTTGAAATGGTTGGTGTAGGTCGGTCCGGTGGTGTTGGTTACCTGTACTAAGGTGCCGAGAGGAATCATGTTTCCTTTCGGGTCTCGGATGTACAGATAATCAATGTCTTCCGGATCCATGCGGTAGGGTGCGTCGGCTTGGACGTAGGTGCGGTATTGCCGTCCGAAAAGGTTGAAGTTGTTGACAAAGGCGCCTCCGATGAAGGTGGAGAGGGCGCTGTTGACTTCTTGTATCGAAAGTCCCAACTTCTGGACTTTTTCCACATCCACCTCTATCTGTTTCTGCGGAGCGTTGGCGCGGTACAGGGTGTAGATGTTCCCTATTTCAGGACGTTTGGAGGCGGCGGCGATAAATTTTTGTGTCTGTTCCGCAAGATATTGTGGTGTATTACCACTTCTGTCTTGCAGCATCATGGTAAAACCCGACCCCGTTCCCAATCCCGGGATGGGCGGCGGTCCGAAAGCGATGACCGTCGCCTCGCTGATGTTTTTCGCCATCAGGGCGTTGGTCTGTTTGACAAGTTGCGCCGCTGTATTTTCGCGCTGCGACCAGTTCTTCAGCGAGATGAAAGCCATGCCCGAACCCGGATTGACCGTTCCGGTCATCATGTTGTAACCGCTGATGATGGTGTAAGAATCAATGCCTTCGATTTTTGAAAGGATGTGGGAGACGGTCGTTGCCACGTTTTCCGTCCTTTGGGCGGAGGCGGCGTCGGGCAACTCTATGCCGATCATGTAGTAACCTTCGTCTTCTTCGGGGAGGAATCCGCCCGGAACTTTAAATCCGAAAAACACGGCAAACACGCAGATAATGAGCAAGACAACCATGCTCACAATCAGTTTTCTCGTGAAAAATCCCGCCACTTTCACATACTTATTGGTAAATTTCTCGAAAAACCGGTTAAATCCGCCGAAGAAACGGTCTAAGAGATTGGCTTTCTTGGCGCTTCCCTCTTTTTTCGGTTTTAAAAGAACGGCAGCCAGAGCGGGACTGAGCGTCAAGGCGTTGAAAGCCGAGAATGCGACCGAGACGGCGATGGTAATGGCAAACTGCTGATATAGCCGTCCGGTGATGCCGCCCGACATGGCGACAGGGATAAAAACCGCACACAGAATCACCGCAATAGCCACCACCGGACCGCCTACTTCTTTCATTGCCTGCCGGGTGGCTTCTTTGGGACTCAGCCCGTGTTCTATCTTGTGCATCACCGCTTCCACCACCACGATGGCATCGTCCACCACCAATCCGATTGCCAGCACCATTCCCAAGAGCGACAACAAATTGATGGAGAAACCAAGCAACGGGAACAGAATCACCGTCCCCAGCAACGAGACGGGAACCGTCAGCAGCGGTATCAACGTAGCGCGCCAACTTTGCAGGAAGATGAAAACGACCAAGATGACCAAGATTATCGCCTCGAACAGCGTATGGATGACCTCCTCCACGCCTGCCGAGATGGCTTCCGTAGTGTCGAGCGAGAGCGTGTATTCTAATCCTTTCGGGAAACGAGCGCTCAACTCCTCCATCTTCTTTTTCGCCTGATTGGCGACGTCCAAGGCATTGGCTCCCGGAATCTGATAGATGGCAATCGCCGAGCAGGGCGAGCCGTTCAGCGTACTTGACATGTCGTAAGTCTGCAAGCCGAGTTCGATGCGGGCGATGTCTTTCAGTCGCACAATGCCGCCCTGGGTATCCGACTTGATGAGGATGTTGCCAAACTCTTCTTCCGTCGTCAGGCGTTGTTGTAACAAGGCGGTGTAGGTGTTTTGCACGCCTTTCACGGCGGGTTCTTTTCCGAAACCGCCGCCCGGCACAATGTTGTTCTGTGCCTTTAATGCCTGTACGACGTCAGTGGAGGTAACGGCTAACTTGCTCATATTGTCGGGCTTGAGCCACACTCGCATGGCGTATTCCGAACTGCCCATCGGACTGACGTCGCCCACGCCTTCGATACGTTTCAACTCGTCCACAAGGTTGATGAAGGTGTAGTTGCTGATGAAATCGCCGGAGAACGTGTTGTCGGGCGAGTAGATGGAGAACATCAAAAGCGGAAACGTCAACGACTTTTTGACGTTGATGCCCATGTTGATGACTTCGGGCGGCAAAAACGGATTTGCCTGAGAGACACGGTTTTGGGTGAGCATGTTGGCTTTGTCCAAGTCGGTTCCGACCTCAAAGGAGACCTGTATGGTGGTCGTGCCGTTGTTGGAGTTGATGGATTTGATGTAGAGCATGTCCTCTACTCCGTTGATTTGCTGTTCGATGGGCGTGGCGACGGTCTGTTCCATGTTCACGGCGTTGGCGCCGTTGTAGGCTGCCGTAATCTGCACCATCGGAGGCGTGATTTCGGGATATTTAGCAATAGGAACGCTCTGCAACGAGATGAAGCCGAGAATGACAATCAATATCGAAATGACGATAGCGAAGATGGGGCGTTTGATGAAAAATTCACTCATATTCTTTGTGTTTTTGATAGATTAAAAATCATTCATCGTCTTATCATAATCCCACTGCATATCCACAGGATTGAGCGGTACGTCGGCTTTGATCAGGGAGACATTGCCCAGCGTTACGACTTTTTCGCCGGCGGACAGTCCGTTTTTAATCACCCAGTTGCTTCCGATACGGTCGCCGACTTCCACGATGCGGGCTTCCAATTTGTTTTCCGCCGTCAAGACGAAGACTTGATAGATGTTTTGCATCTGATTGACTGCCGACTGCGGCACGACGATGGCATCTTTCAACGCCTCCGTTTGTATGCGGATTTTCACGAACTGTCCGGGTCGCAACATCTTTTCCTTATTGTCGAAAATTGCCTGCACCAGCATAGCGCCCGTCGCCGGATTTATCTCTCTGTCAACGATATCCAACGCTCCTGCTTCGGGATAGACGGTGCCGTCGTTTAGTATCAGGGTGATGGGGATGTCCTGTTTTTTCTCGATGAGGTCACCGCCGCTCTCCACGATGGCTTTGCGAAAACTGAGGTAATTGTTCTCGGTGATGGAAAAGCGCACCCTGATTTTATCAATCTGCGAGATGGTATTCAGCGCCTGCGACGCTCCCATCCCTCGCGAGACGTAAGCGCCCACCTGCGTTTTTGAGATGCCAATCAATCCGGTTATCGGCGCTGTGATGCGGGTATAGCCGAGTTCTATCTCGTTGGTTTTCAGTCGCGCATCCGCGATTTCTACTTCCGACTGAGCCGCTTCGTACATCGCGATGGCATTGTCCAAATCCCGTTTGCTCAGCGCATTCATCTCTGCCAAAGGTTTTACCCGCTCATAGTCGGACTTGGCTTTTACCAACTTGGTGTTGGCTTCCGCCAGTGATGCTTTGGCGGCGTCCACTTTCGTCTGTATGGGCTGATCGTCAATGGTATAGAGCAGTTGTCCTTGGGAGACAAATGTTCCTTCTTTGAAATGTATTCCCGTCAGCCAGCCGTCAACACGGGCTTGGATGTCAATGTCGGAAAGTCCGTAGGTCTGCCCCACATACGTCTGATACACAGGGATATCGCGGACTCCGACCTCCGCAAAATGGACATCCGGCGTTATTTTTTTGCCGCCATCGGTACCGGAACAGGCGCACAGCCAAAGAGAAAGACCTAAACTGATGTAAAATTTTATATTCATAAGGCATGATAATTTTTTTGCAAAGGTACAACTTAATTTTTATACGCAAAGGACATCGCCGGCATAGATGCCGTGATGGACGGCGAGACTTTCCTGTGCAACGAGATGGAGGTCTTGATGCGAAAGCGACCGGAGCAGCAGATATGGCTCACCGTCCGTGAAAAAGAACTGTTGCAACTGATTGTGGACGGCTACACCAACCAAGAGATGGCAAACAAGATGTTCCTAAGCGTAGAGACCATCAAGACCTACCGCAAAAACCTCATCGCAAAGGTTGACGCCAAAAACGCTGTGCTGTTAGTGAAGATGGCGATGGATAATAAATGGATTTGAACCAGCGCTTATCTATGAAAAAATATGATTTTTTTTGATTTTTCCACAGATAATCGTATTTTTGCAAAAATTTTTTGTGAAAAATAAATAACGATGAAACGGAAAATTTATACCGATTTAGTAAGATGGAAAAACAAATCCGACAGGATGCCTTTGATTGTCAATGGTGCGCGTCAGGTGGGTAAAAGTTATATTTTACAAGAGTTCGGCAAGCAGGAATTTGAGAATTGCGTCATTGTCAATCTTGAAACAGACAGGGCATTGGTGGAGAAGTTCGAGGAAGGGATTACCCCATTGCCTATCATTCAATATTTGGAATCGGTACATTCTCAGCGAATTACTCCGGGAAAGACTTTGATTGTCTTCGACGAGGTTCAGTCTTGCGAAAGGGCTTTGACTTCGCTGAAATACTTTTGCGAACAAACTCCCGAATACCACGTTATAGCGGCAGGCTCTTTGCTGGGCGTAGCCATCAATCGTAAAAAATACTCCTTTCCCGTTGGAAAAGTAGATGAAATGGCGATGTTTCCCATGGACTTTGAGGAGTTTTTATGGGCATTGGACAAAGAAAATTTTGCCGACGCCATCCGGGAACATTATGCGTTGAACAAACCGTTGGACATCCACTCCATCGTCATAGACCTCTTCAACAAATATTTGATTGTAGGCGGTATGCCTGCCGCCGTCAAGGAGTTTAGAACAACCAATAGTTTTGTAGCGGTAGCCGATATTCAAAACAGAATACGAAATGAATATATTGCCGACATGTCGAAGTATGCCGAACCGGCTACCGGCATCAAGATACGTGCCTGTTATGAATCCATCCCTGCCCAGTTGGCGAAAGAAAATCACAAGTTTCAATACAGCGTGGTACAAAAAGGTGGTAGCGTTACCATCTTTGGCGAATCCATAGAATGGCTCAAGTATGCGGGCATCGTTCTTAAATGCCAGAAAAACATACGCGGCACGATGCCCATAAAGGCTTATGTGGATTTGAGCGATTTTAAACTGTATATGTCCGATGTGGGGATGCTTACCATGCAGTCGGGCATCGCGGCGCAAGCCATCCTTTCGCCTTTGGAAACAGACAATCTGTTTCTCGGCGCTATTGCCGAAAATTATGTGGCTCAGGCATTTACCGCAAATCTGATACCGCTGCTCTATTGGAAGAACGATAACACCGCCGAAATAGACTTTATCATCCAAAAAGGCATTGACGTCATCCCTGTGGAGGTGAAAAGCGGTATGCGGGTTCGTTCAAAAAGTCTGAACATTTTTATGGGAAAATACAAATGCCCCTACGGCATCCGTATCTCCAAAAAGAACTTCGGACTTGACAATAACATAAAATCCGTACCGCTTTATGCGGCGTTTTGTGTTTGATGAAAAAAATGTATCTTTGCAAACGTAAAAATCATTATTTTTAATGAATTATTATCTAATAAAATTTTTATTCGCAACACTTTTGTGGAGTATCATGTTTCTGTGTAAAGCATATTCTCAGGATGTAGTGGTTACAAAAGCAGGGGATACGATAAGATGCAGAGTTACAGCGATGGACTCAACACATTTGTCGTATCAAATCAATAACGACAACACTATAGAAAAGCACAAGATCCCTTTAACGTATGTCTCGTCGTTCTTTCCGGAATCGCATTTATTCACTTCAACAGATCAATTTGTTCCCAAGACCAAGTCATCCCGTTTTTCCATCTCCGCTTCATTAGGATACGCCAAAGCCTTAGGAAGGGTTGAAAAGACAAAGATTCCGGAACTAGATCGCATTACTCAAAAGTTGACCAATGGACTTGGGTATGAATTGGAGTTAGACCACTATTTCTCCGATAACATAGGTATAGGGATTTTTCTAAATGGATATTTTTCGTCCGTTAATGATAACGTTATCAATGATCGCTGTAACAGAGTATCTTTTGGGGCAGCTTTTGTTGCTGCGAGTAAAGTCCCTGACACAAAATTCGTTTTAGATGGATTATTAGGTTTAGGACCTATATTTTTTACCGATAAACTAACGGTTTCCTATATGGAATCCTATAAAATGTCTGTAACAAGTGTTGCCATGAACTTTGGAATAGGGGGGGCATATATGTTTGGTTCAAAGTTTGCGACAGGATTAAAACTGTCATGCATCGTTTCTTCATATTCCAAATTCGTAATGAATGGAGAAACCTATACTTCGGATGAACCTTATAATTTGTCTCACCTTATGATGGCTGTATATTGTAGATTTTAGAATATAAATTGTTAATTATTATAAGTTTAGGTTATGAAAAAAAGTTTATTTATTGGAGGATTGTTATTATTGCTTGCTTCTTGTGCGCAACAAAAAATTGCCTATAATTTGGATAGCGTAAAAGTTGTTCCGGAGTCTCAACGTTTGAGTCAAATAGTATTTTCTGTTCAAAACTTTGAGGATATTCGATCTTCTTCCGAACAAAATGAAGCGCTTTTACAAGCAAAACAGGCTACGATTAAAATAAATAAAACGAATACCTGTGTTAATGCGGAAAAACTTTATAAAACCCCAGTGGGTGAACAAATGACATCGTTGTTTGCAAGTCATTTGATTGCAAAAAAAGTATTTGCCGATGTATTGGTCAATCAAAAAGAAGTCGCTGATTACTATTTAACGGGGAAAATCAAACATTTTTACGGAACACAAGCATATTCTTCGGGAGCAGCCATAGGAGCACAATTTGGTCTAATCGGCGCCTTGGCAACATCAAATTTAAAAACAAAAGGAACGATAATCATTGAATTAACGGATTTGTGTATTTATGATAACAACGATAATCTTATTGCAAAAGTCGGCGATTTTAAAAAAGAATATGAAGGCGAATTTCCTGTAGATGCTAACTGTTTTTGCATTTTTAATAATATTAATCAGAAATTATACGCATTCAACGAAGATTTGGCACAAGTCCTTTGGATGGAAGTAACCTCCAATCAAGAAAAATAATTCATGAATTGAAAAATCGAAACCATGTTAAAATTCTCTTTACTAAAAACCGAAAAACCCAAGCAGTTTGAGTACAAACCGCGATATTACGACCCGGAGAAGGACGCGATAGAGCAAAAGCGGAAGGCAATGGGACTTTCCGACGAACAGACCCATTCGGAGCAACTACGCGCGCGCATGCAACACGAGTGGAACCGAAGAAAAGAACGCCAACGCCGCCAACGAAACAATACCATCAAACTGTTGGTCTTCGTTGCGCTGGTGGCATTACTGCTTATGTGGATTTTAAAATAAAGGAAGTTATGTCGGATATTATCAAACTGTTGCCCGATTCTGTTGCCAATCAGATTGCTGCCGGCGAGGTGGTACAACGTCCTGCTTCGGTGGCGAAGGAGTTGTTGGAGAATGCCGTGGACGCCGGCGCTACGGATATTCAGTTGATTGTCAAGGATGCCGGTTCTACGTTGGTGCAGGTTATTGACAACGGATGCGGAATGTCGGAGACCGACGCCCGCATGTGCTTGGAACGTCATGCCACGTCGAAGATAACCACCGCTGCCGACCTTTTCTCTATCCGGACGTTGGGCTTTCGCGGCGAAGCGATGGCATCTATCGCGGCGGTGGCGCAGGTGGAGTTGCGCTCTAAAAAGGCTGACACCGAACTCGGAACAGAGATATTCGTGGAAGGTTCGCGCATCAAAAACCAGCAGCCCTGTTCATCGCCGACAGGGACGTCGGTGGCGGTGAAAAACCTCTTTTTCAACGTGCCGGCGCGACGCAAATTCCTGAAATCGCCCTCTGTCGAACTGAGGCATATCGTGGACGAGTTCATCCGCGTAGCGATGGTGAACTATGACATCGGCATGACCTTGATAGACGATGGAAAAATCCTCTACCAACTACACAAGTCCACGCTGAAACAGCGCATCGTCGGTATTCTCGGGAAAGAGTTTAACGAGCGATTGCTACCGGTCGAAACCGATTCCAACTACGTGAAAATCACCGGATTCGTCGGAAAGCCCGAAAACGCCCGCAAAAACCGCAACAACCAATATTTCTTCGTAAACAACCGTTTTATCAAGTCGCCGTTTCTAAATCACGCCGTAGAAAAAAGTTACAAGGAACTACTTCCCGACACTTCATACCCCGCTTATTGCATCTTTTTCGAGATGGCGCCCGAAAACATTGACATCAACATCCATCCAACCAAAACGGAAGTGAAATTCACCGACGAACAGATGATGTATGCTTTCCTCACGGCTTCGGTGAAAAAGTCGCTGGGGCAGTTTAACATCACGCCGTCGCTCGATTTCAAAGACAATCCGGGTTTCAACATCATTCCCGGACAACATCGTCCCGCGCCGCCGCCCACTATACACGTCAATCCCGACTACAATCCTTTCGAGCAAAAAGGCACATCCTCCGGCTTGCGCAAAGAGGTATCGAAAAACGAGCCGATGCCGCCCGAATACCTTGACAAACTCTTCGGAACGGACGCCGAACGAAACGCCCTGAAACAACTTGAATACGAAGCCTTCGCCCCCGTTCAACACGTCATCTCCCCCAACTGGGACGAAGACGAAAGCCACCCGAACACATCCGAATACCTGCAAATAGGAACGAAATATATCGCTACCAACGTGAAGTCGGGCGTCATGCTGATTGACCGGCAACGGGCTTTTGAACGCATCTTCTTTGAACGAAACATGAAAAAAAGCGAACAAAGCGACACCTCCTGTCAGCGTTTGATGTTCCCCAAAACAGTCGAACTGAATCCCAAAGAGATGGTGAAAATGAAAGCGTTAGAGCCATCGTTGAAAGCGCATGGATTCGACCTGGCGGATTTCGGACAGAATACTTTCATCGTCCACGGTATTCCGGCAACGCTACCGCTCGATGCAGACGTCAACGCTATGATCCACGAACTTTTAGACGACGACGCCCACGCCAAAGATGTCACTACCGACGAAAAAACACGCATAGCGCTCTTCCTTGCACGCAACATGGCAACCCGAAATACACGAAAAATGTCCAACGAAGAGATAAACAGCCTCGTCAACGAACTCTTTGCCGCTGCCGTGCCTCACGCAACACCCGACGGACTACCCATTATGAAAACGCTGACATTCGCGGACTTGGAAACTTTTTTGGTAGTGTCATAAATCATCTGATTTTTATTATCCTTGCGGCAAAAATTAGAGTATGGTTCATTATCCCAAAATGTCCATTAACGGATGCAATTTCTTCCGCTCCATTCTCGTGTCTTTCATGCTGCAAAAATACGATAAAATCTTCGGTACCATAATATTTCTAATTTGTTGATTATGAGGCAAAGGCACGAAAAACATCAATGCGAAACCATTATAAACCATTGCTAATCAAATAATTATATCAACGACTGATTGTTAATAACTTAAAGAAAAAGTAAGAAAAAACAGGGAAATTTTAATGCGTTTGCCCTGTTAGTAGAGGATATGAGACGAAAAAAGTTGTATCTTTGCCATCAAATCACAATACTTAAAGTACGTTCATATCAAATATATCCCGTAAATTTGCACCAATCTTTTTCATCATAATTTTCTATGCTTATGAAGTTCACAGTCAAACAAATAGCAGAATTATTACAGGGCACCGTCGAGGGCGACGAGAACATCCTGTTAGACAGATTTTCGAAAATCGAACAGGGTGAGGAGGGCGGACTCTCCTTTTTGGCAAATCCGAAATACGCCCAATATATCTACACCACGCAGGCGAGCGCCGTGTTGGTGAGCAACGACTTTGTGCCGCTGCGAGCCGTGTCGGCGACCCTTATCCGCGTGGCAGACCCGTACCTGTCGTTTGCGCAACTGATGAGTTTCTACACACAGGAAAAACGCAAAAAGACGGGCATCGCCAAATTCGTCTCCATTGACGAAACCGTAACGCTGGGCGAAAATCCATACATCGGCGACTTCACCCACATCGGAAAAAACACCACAATCGGTAACAACGTCATGATCTATCCCCAAGTCTATATCGGCGAGAACGTCTCTGTCGGCGACGACGTCATCTTCTATCCGGGCGTCAAAATCATGGACGACACCGTCATCGGGAATCACTGCACGTTCCATCCGGGATGCGTCATCGGCGCCGACGGCTTCGGCTTTGCGCCGCAATCCGACCATCAGTACATGAAAATCCCGCAGTTAGGCAATGTCGTCATCGAAGATAATGTTGACGTTGGAGCCAACACCTGCATTGACCGCTCTACCTTAGGCTCTACCATGATTCGCAAAGGCGTGAAACTCTGCAACTTCATCCAGATTGCCCATAACAGCGACATCGGGGAGAATACGGTGATGGCGGCGCAGGTAGGAATTTCGGGTTCTACGAAAATCGGCAAAAACTGCGTCTTCGGCGGACAGGTTGGCGTCAACTGGCATGTCAAAATCGGCGACAACGTGCAAATCGGCGCGCAGAGCGCCATCGCCCGACATGTCCCCGACAACGCCAAAGTGCTGGGAACACCGGCATTCGACGTGAAAGATTGCGTCAAGACATACGCCTGCCTCAAACACTTACCGGAACTGTTTAATCGGGTGAGGGAACTGGAACAGAGGGATAAATAAATCATAGTATGGAAAAGACACAGATTGCAGACAATCACTATTCCCTCGGCTACGTCAAAAAACCGGTCAACCGCAACGGCGAAATCCTCGTCTTTCTCGACGTGGACGATCTTGCGCCTTACAAAAAGATGTCCTGTTTTTTTGTAGAGATGCCTTCGGGGTTGATACCGTTTTTTATCGAAAAAATCCAGTTCCGGCACAACGGAGAGGCAGTTGTAAAACTCGAAAACGTCCGCGATGAAGCACAAGCCGAAACACTGAAAGGAAAAGCGCTATGGCTTCCCATCGAACAACTTCCCCAACTGACCGGCAACCGCTTTTACTACCACGAAGTCATCGGCTGGCACGTTCTCGACCAACAATCCGGCGACATCGGAACCATCAAAGACATCTTCGACAACACCGTGCAACCGTTATTTCAAATCATCCACCCATCCGGAAAAGAGATCTTAATCCCCATCCACGACGACATCTTAAAAAACGTTGACCGCGAAAACAACCGCATCGAAGTCGTGGCGCCGGAAGGACTGTTGGAACTTTATCTGTCGTGATGGAAGATTTTCGGTTTAAACAATTCTCGGTTTCACATCGGCACAGTTTTAAAGTAGGCACCGACGCTGTGCTGCTGGGGGCGTTGACGCCGGTGGGGTCGTTACACGTTACGCGTTACACGTTACGAGGTACGGGTTCTTTTCTCAGCACAGAGGCACAGAGGACACGGAGTTTCACAGAGGGCAAACGGGCATTGGATATTGGATGCGGCAGCGGAATTATCGCTCTCATGTTGCTACAGCGCGGCGTCTCCTCCGTCGTCGGCATTGAGATAGACCCGCTTGCGGCGGCGGAAGCGGCGGAGAATGCGAGGAGAAGCATCTGGGGCGACAGGATAGAAATTGTTTGCGGCGACTTCTGCGACCCGGCTATCATGCGAGATTTGTTTTTTTTCGACCTGATAGTCTCCAATCCGCCGTTTTTTTCCAAATCGCTCAAATCGCCTGACAGCAAACGCAACGCCACCCGCCACAACGACGAAACGCTGCCATTTGAAACGCTGATACAAAACGCAACCGCCCTCCTCGCCGACAATGGACTTTTCAGCCTCATTCTTCCCGTCCCCGAAGCGGAACTTTTTATACAAAAAGCGGCGTCATGTCTTCTTTTTCCTGTCGAAATACACCACATCTTCTCCAAGCCTCACAAACCGGAGTCTCGACAAATAGTTGTGCTGAAAAAACAATCTTCTCCGCAACCTTTTGTTGAAAAATCACTTTGCGTCTATCAATCCGACGGCTCTTACTCGGAAGATTATAAACGAGTTACGGCGGAGTTTTACTTGAATTTTTGATTAGATTTTTTTTGTATCTTTGCAAAACCAAATAGAAAATAATTATGAACAAAGAAAACAAAGTTATCTCCGCCTTTATGGAGAAATATTATCTGCATTTCAATGCAGCCGGCGTCGTTGACGCTGCGAAGGCTTACGAAACGCACCTCGCAGAGGGTGGAAAAATGATGATCACCTTAGCAGGAGCCATGAGCACCGCCGAATTAGGAAAAATATTGGCGGAGATGATACGTCAAGACAAGGTGCAAATCATATCCTGCACCGGCGCCAACTTGGAAGAGGACATCATGAACTTAGTAGCGCATAAGAGTTACAAGCGGGTGCCGCACTATCGCTACCTGACGCTTCAGGACGAGAAAGCGCTGTTAGACAACCATTACAACCGCGTAACCGACACCTGCATCCCCGAAGAGGAAGCGTTCCGTCGCATCCAGCGCCACATCCACAAACAGTGGAAAACGGCAGAAGATGCCGGAGAGCGCTATCTCCCCCACGAGTTTATGTACAAGATGCTGCTGTCGGGCGACTTGGAACAGTACTACGAGATTGATCCGAAAGATAGTTGGATGCTTGCCGCAGCCGAGAAAAACCTGCCCATCGTCGTCCCCGGCTGGGAAGATTCGACCATGGGCAACATCTTCGCTTCCTATTGCATCCAAAACGAACTGAAGCCCTCGACCATGAAAACCGGCATCGAGTACATGCAGTTCTTAGCAAAATGGTACATGGACAACTGCGGCGGCAAAGGCATCGGGTTTTTCCAGATTGGCGGTGGCATTGCCGGCGACTTCCCCATCTGCGTCGTCCCCATGCTGTATCAGGACTTGGAGATGGACGATGTCCCGTTTTGGAGTTATTTCTGTCAGATTTCCGACTCAACGACCAGTTACGGCTCCTACTCCGGCGCTACGCCCAACGAAAAAATTACGTGGGGAAAACTGTCGGTGGAGACGCCCATGTTCGTCATCGAGTCGGATGCGACTATTGTGGCGCCGCTGATTTTCGCGTGGATTTTAGGATGGTGAGATTTTTTGTGTTTTTGCAGATCTTTATCATGTTCATCCCATCAATCAAACAAATCACAGTTCAGACAATTATCGTTTCACCACCTTCCGCACCACCGCCCCCGTTTCCGTCGTTACCCGAACGAAATAGATGCCCGACGGCAAATGCGAAATGTCCATTCCGATGTGCGATGTGCAAAATCCCCATCCATTCCCCTCCAAAGGTAGCAAAAATTGTCTGAACTATGATTTTAATGTGATTCACCTGAATCTGAAAGATTCATATATGTATAGAAATATTAATTGCTGCCCCATTATGCGACCCCGAATGGGGTCGAATATTAAAGAATGTAAATAGTGCTATAAATATACGACCTCTTCGAGGTCATATCATGCTTAAAATCAATTTGTTAAAACGACAAACCATCATTTTTTATACCAAATTTTGTGTCAAATTTTGTACACCCTACCTTTCAGGGCTTG
>WRLA01000027.1 GCA_009777825.1 Bacteroidales bacterium | reverse complement strand
TTTTTTCAGTTCTACTGCTTGTAAAAGTAAGGATTTACAATTTTCTGACCATTGCTGTTTTGGGTAAAGTTTACTCAGATATTTCAACTCTCGCAGCAGATGAGCTATGCAGATTTGATGCCCTTTAAAAGAAGGCGCTTCCGATGATAGGGGGCGCCTGTTTTAATAACTGAATGATTGAATAACTGAGTAACGCGTAACGTGTAACGAACTCTGGATTGCTTCACTGCGTTCGCAATGACGGGAAACAGTCTTGTGTCTAACAGTCTTATGTCTAACGGTCTTGTGTCTCACGTCTCACATCGCATATCTCACATCCCATAATGATGGTAAGTTTCCTTGTGGCACACTTTTTGTAAGTAAAGCGCGTTTACTCACTAACAAGTGAGTATCATTAAATGTAAATACAATTATGAATTACACGGAAAATAACAATTTGACTTTTCAAGCCGTTCAGGCACAGGACGTTTCAAGAACGTTTATCTCCAAGGTCTTTATGTGGATGGCGGGGGCGTTGGCGCTGACTGCCATAACGTCATTCTTGGTAGCGGCAAACTTTGACACATTTATACCATATTTTTTTAACTTAGAAACAGGAAAAGTTGCCCCTTTGCTTTGGGTTGTGATTTTTGCGCCGTTTGTGTTGGTGTTGGTCATGTCGTCGGCAGTTAACCGGTTGTCGTTGAGCGTTTTATCGCTACTGTTTATTCTTTATTCGGTATTGATGGGCGTGAGTCTGAGTACCATCTTTTTGGTTTATGACATGAACGTTATCGGAACCACCTTTGCCGTTACCGCCGGGACTTTTATCACGATGTCGGTCATCGGCTACACGACAAAGACCGACCTGACCAAGTTCGGCGCTTTTCTGCGGATGGCGCTGATTGGAATTATTATCGCCATCGTGGTCAATATCTTTATGAGAAACTCGACCATGGATTATATCATCAGCATTATCGGCGTATTGATATTCACCGGCTTAACCGCTTACGACGTTCAGAAATTGAAAAATTACTCCGCCCAAGTCGGCGAGTTTGACAATACGGCAGGAAAAATGGCATTGATGGGCTCGTTGACGCTCTATTTAGACTTCATCAACCTGTTCCTGTTCCTGTTACGTATTTTCGGAAGAAAGAACTAACAAAATCTAAATAAATACATTTTCAAAAAATGAAAGCATACGTGTTTCCCGGGCAAGGTGCCCAATATGTAGGAATGGGCAAATCGCTCTACGACAACCATTCCATCGCCAGAGATCTTTTTAAGAAAGCGAACAACATCCTCGACTTCGACATCACCAAAGTCATGTTTGAAGGTACGGAAGAGGAATTGAGGCAGACCAAAATCACGCAGCCGGCTATTTTTCTTCACTCCGTCATTTTGGCACGGGTGATGGAGGACGATTTCAAGCCCGACATGGTTGCCGGACATTCGTTGGGTGAGTTTTCGGCATTGACAGCCAACAAAGTACTCGCCTTTGAAGATGGCTTGCGCTTGGTTTCCAAGCGGGCGCTCGCCATGCAAAAAGCCTGCGAACTGACGCCTTCGACGATGGCTGCCATTACCAACTTGGACGACGCCGTGGTCGAAAAAATCTGCGCCGACATCACCGATGAAGTCGTCGTACCGGCAAACTACAACTGTCATCATCAGTTGGTCATCTCGGGTAGCGTAAAAGGCATCGAACTCGCCTGCGCCAAACTGAAAGAAGCCGGCGCCAAACGCGCCATGCCCTTAAACGTGAGCGGCGCCTTTCACTCCCCGTTGATGGAACCTGCCCGTCAGGAGTTGGAAAAAGCCATCAACGACACCAAATTCGTAAGCGGTATCTGTCCCATTTACCAAAATGTAACGGCACAACCGGTCTCCAACCCCGAAATCATCCGCAAGAACCTAATAGCGCAATTAACGTCGCCCGTGCGATGGGCGCAATCCGTCAAAAACATGATGGACAACGGAATAAAAGACTTTACGGAACTCGGACCGGGAAAAGTGTTGCAGGGCTTAATCCAAAAAATTGACGGCAATGCCACAGTCGTCAGCATTGATACGATTGATACGTTTTAATTGACAACGGAACCATGTCCATCACAGTAGAACATGTTACAAAGATATACGGCGAGCAACGCGCCCTGAACAACGTTTCGTTCTCCGTAAAACAGGGCGAGATTGTCGGACTGTTAGGACCTAACGGTGCGGGAAAGTCCACCATGATGAAAATCATCACCTGCTTCATCCCGAAAAACGAAGGAAAAGTAACCGTTTGCGGTTTCGACACGGATGAAAATCCGTTGGAAATCAAAAAACGCATCGGCTATCTGCCCGAACACAATCCGCTCTATACCGACATGTATGTCCGTGAATATCTGGAATTTATCGCTAAAATTCATAAGATTAACCATGTCGCCCAGCGGGTCAAAGAGATGATTCACCGCACCGGCTTGACGCCCGAAAGCGCCAAGAAAATCAAAGCCCTGTCGAAAGGTTACCGGCAACGGGTCGGGCTCGCCCAAGCGCTGATACACGACCCCGAAGTACTCATCATGGACGAACCCACATCGGGATTAGATCCCAACCAAATCGTTGGCATCCGCGAACTGATTTGTCAACTCGGAAAAGAAAAAGTGGTGATACTCTCCACCCACATCATGCAGGAAGTAGAAGCCATCTGCAACCGTACCATCATCATCAACAAAGGAGAAATCGTCGCCGACGCCGCTATCGCCGAACTGACCAAATCCGATAAGTTGGAAAAAGTTTTTCATCAACTAACCAATCACAATATATGACACTCAAACAACGATTTGCACTGAAAATACTCCGCTGGACAGGATGGAAAATCGCCGGCGAACCGGAACACATCCAACGTTGGCACGATACGGAAAAATGTGTCCTCATCTCAGCGCCCCACACCTCCATAACTGATTATGTGATAGGCTACATAACCTTAGCCGCCTTGAGAAAAAAAGGAGCATTTATGATTAATAAAAAATTCTTCTTCTTCCCGCTGAACTTTATCTTAAAGGCGCATGGCGGCATTCCGGTCAAAGCCGGCGACAAGGATTTTTTGCCACAAATCATCCGAGCATTTGAAAAAACCGACCGGATGTTTCTCACCATCACCCCCGAAGGAACACGTAAAAGAGTAACTCGCTGGAAACGAGGTTTTTACCAAATAACCCAAGCCACCAACGCCACACTCCTGCTCGGCGCCTTGGACTACGCGAAAAAACATATCATCTTCGGCAACGCCTTCACCATCACCAACGACTTTAACGCCGATATGAAAGAAATCGGAAAGTTCTACCAAGGCGTCTCGGGAAAATATCCGGAGAAGTTTTCGGTGCATGTAGGGGTGTGAGGTTTTACCTCTTCACAATCACCGCCGTTCCCATCCCGCCGCCGATGCAGAGCGCGGCTAAGCCGAAGGTCTTTCCGCTGTGTATCAGTTCGTGTATCAGGCTGACGACGATTCTGTTTCCGGATGCGCCGATGGGGTGTCCCAATGCGATGGCGCCGCCGTTGACGTTGGTGCGTTCCGACAGCCATTCGGGTGTAACGTTGTGGTCTGTACAGAGTTGCTGCATGACGCCGAGCGACTGTGCGGCGAAGGCTTCGTTGAGTTCCAACACTTCCATGTCGGACAGTTTCATGCCGGACTTTTTCAGCGCGTTGGCGATAGCCGGCACAGGACCCATGCCCATGATGTTCGGGTCAACGCCGCCCTGTCCGGTGGCTACTATTTCCGCTAACGGATGCAGTCCGTACTTCTTCACTGCCTCTTCCGAAGCGATCATCACGAAAGAAGCGCCGTCGTTGATGCCGGAGGCGTTGCCGGCTGTTACGGTACCGTCCTTTTTGAACGCCGGTCGCAGTTGCAACAGTTTTTCGAGGTTGGTGTTGCGGTTGGGGAACTCGTCGGTGTCGAAGACGATGGTCTCTTTCTTGCTCGCTATCTCGACGGGGACAATCTCGTCTTTAAACTTTCCGCCGTCAATGGCGGCGATGGCTTTCTGTTGCGAGCCGATGGAGAACTCGTCCTGCGCCTCACGGGTGATGCCGTACTTCTCGGCGATATTTTCCGCCGTGATGCCCATGTGGACGTCGGTGAAAGCGTCGCTCAGTCCGTCGCAGATCATCTGGTCAAGCAGGGTGAGGTTGCCCATCTTGTGTCCGTTGCGGATGGTGGCGGGAATGATGAATCCGGCGTTCGACATAGACTCCGTGCCTCCGGCGAGGATGAGGTGGGCGTCGCCGGACCTGATGCTGTTCACCGCGTTGATGATGGACTTCATCCCGCTTCCGCAAATCATGTTGACGCCGTAAGCCGGCACCTCCTGCGGAATACCTGCTTTGATGGATGCCTGACGAGCGATACCCTGTTTCTGTCCGGCGGCAAGGATGTTGCCGACGATGACTTCATCAATGGCGGCAGGGTCAATCTTTGTCTCTACCACGATGTTTTTAATGACCTGAGCGGCTAAGTCGGCTGCCGAAACCGGCGCCAGCGTGCCTGAAAATTTTCCGATAGCAGTTCTCTTCGCTGCTACTATAAATACTTTTTGCATAAATGATATTTTTATATATTTTTAGTTGCAAAGATACAACTTTTCCTGCAAACCAAATGCCGAAGATTTTTTGTGATTACAAATGAAAAAAAGCAGATGTTTCACTTTTCGATCATATTGGTATTATACACGACCTTGACCCACATTGCAGCCCCTCCCTCCGTAATACACTGAAAATTCCGATAAAAGTGGCATTTTTAGCCCAAAAGGGAAAGTTTTTTTGTGCTATATTTTTGTAAAGCGTTGATACTAAGCATAATTATTTTTTGGAAGTGCTTTGTAGTGCGAAAATATCATTGATTATCAATGGAATAAGTAGTGTTTTTGCAGCATGTTTTTCAGGACAGACATGAAGACGGATTTGCAGACGGGAAAGATAGATATGCAGAGTATCAACAACAAGGATGTTCGCGAGGTTGGCGAGGAATGGCTGTGCCTTCAAGCGCTTCATCGTCTGTGCGTTAACAGTTTTTTAGAACGTGTTGGTTTTACGGAAGATGAAGTTCGTTTCCTGACTTCGACACTTTCAAAGAAGTGATTTTTCAACATCTTCATAATCATCATTTTACATGTTTTGCGACACCCGAAATCCGTAGTGCGAAAAATTGAGCCAAACAAATCGCAAAAAACTCAAAACAAGATAGATACAAGCTAAGGGCTGCAATGTGGGTTAACATAATTTTTTGTAAAAAAGACGTACATCCGGCACACTCGGAGACAAAACGGCGCATATCTAAATATACCGGTTCCTGTCGTGTGTCCGCCGATTTTTTTACTTGCAACTTCCCCTGCCCCTACTCATTCTTCAGCGATTTCACCGGATCGCGTCGCGCCACGTTATACACCTGCGACGAGATCAACACGACCGTGAGCGTAAAGATGAGTAGCACGACCGACACAAACAGCCACCAACTCAGCGGCGTGCGGTAGGCGTAATCCAAGATCCAGCGGCTCATAATCCAATAGGCTACCGGAACGGAGGTAACGACCGCCACGCCAAGCAAAGTCGTAAACTCCTTGACAAACAGTCGGATGATGTCTGCAATCTTTGCGCCGTGTATTTTCCGGAGGGCTATCTCTTTGGTTCTTTTTTCGAGCATGAGCGAAATCATCCCGAAGATGCCCATCAGCGAGATGAGCAGCGAGGCGATGGAAAAAATCAGCAACACCTTAGAGGTGCGCAGTTCCGTTTGGTACATCTTTTTGTAATCGTCGTCCACCATCGAATAGATCACCGGACGGTTGGTTTCTCTGTCTTTCTGATACACTTCCCGATATTTTTCCAGCACATATTGCAGGGTTGCCTGCCGGTTTTTGCCGCTCATTTTTACAAAAACGGAGTTCATGGCTTCCGGATTAAAACTGATAATCAACGGTGTTATAGGCTGTCGCAACGGTTTGAAATTGAAATCTTTAATCACGCCTACTATTTTCCCTTCCATTCCCCATGCATACTTTACCGTGATTCCTATCGGATTGTCCACGTTCATCAATTTTTTGAATGTTTCGTTGATGACCACGCCATAGGAATTGTCTTCCGTCTCGTCCCACCACGTTAAGTCGGATGGGATAAAACGTCCTTCCAGCACTTCCAATCCGAAGAGGTCGGCATAGTGATGGTCGCAGAAGATCTGGTTAAACTCTATCAGTTGCGCCTCTTCGGGAGCGCCGTCCCACGAGACGCCGCTGTAGTTGTATTTGGCGTTATAGGGCGGCGCGGAGGCAATGGTGGCTTCGATGACGTCGGGATTTTCCGTTTTTATCGTATGGAAAAAACGCTCGGAGTCGTACCATAAATCGGTGTTGATGACGACGATGTTGTCTTTCTCAACGCCGGTGTCGGCATGAAACATGTAACTTATCTGTTTGTATATCAACAAAGTACAGATGAATATCGTGATGGACAGGAAGAACTGCAATCCGACCAATGTTTTTCGCAATCCGTTTTTCGTGCCGGTGGCGCTTCCTCCTTTAAAGGCTATCACGGGATTGAAGAACGAGAGGTAAAAGGCGGAATACGCCCCCGAAAGTAACGTCATCATCACGCAGACGCCCACGCAGACGAGGACAGAACCCATGTTGAACGTCAAAGCCACGACCGTCCCCATCAACTGGCTGAAGTGCGGGAAAAACAACCTCGCCAAAAAGAACGCCACGATGACAGCCAAAAACGAGACAACAAACGCCTCAATCAGAAAACGGGCAATCAGTTGTGCTTGCGTCGAGCCGGCTATCTTCCTGACGCCCACCTCCTTAGCCCGTGTCATGGAGCGCGCAATCGAAGTGTTTACGTAGTTGATGACGGCAATCAAGAGCAGCAACAGCGCCGCCAAAGAGAAGAGATACAACTGCGCCTTGTTGCCATAGTTGTACCACGGTATGTCCCGCGCCAACTCTTCCGACGAATGCAGGTGGATCTCTTTGATGGGTTGAAACGCCAATTTGTTGTCGGTGTCGCGCATGGTGGAGAGGAAATTGGCTAACCGTTGCTGCGTCTCATCGGAAAAAGCGGCATTTTTCCCGATTAAGACGTAATGGAAACCATACAGCCGCATCGGATTTCGTACTACCGTCAGCAGGTCGAAACGGACGAAAGTGTTTTGCGGCATCTTCACGACACCGACGATGGTTACTTCGAAATGTCCGCCGAAAGAGATGCTTTTTCCTATCGCCGACTCGTTTCCGAAAAACTTCCGGGCGGTCTCTTCCGACATGATGGCGTCGGTTTCGGCTTGTCCGAGGGCTTCCGGCGAGCCTTCAACGTATTCGTACTGAAACATTTTGAAGAAGTCGGGCGACACCTCTACCTTGTTTACCATGATGCCATCGTTCTCCTCGTAGGTGTAAGGAAGTTGCTCGTGATGAACACAAGTCGCCGCCTCGATTTCGGGAAAATTCTCTTTCAACTGCTCTGCGATGCCGGGGCGAATATAGTCGCTTTTATGCAATCCGCCATCGCGTCGTTCCACCTCCAAGACCCTGTAAATCCTGCCGGCGTCGGGGAAACAGTTTTCGTAACTCAGTTCGAACTTTATCCAGAAAATCAACACCAAACAACACGCCAACGCCACAGAAAGCCCTAAGATGTTGATGAGCGAATATCCCCTGTCGTTGCGGATATTGCGAAATGCGATTTTTAGGTATTGGTGCAACATGATGTTTTTAAAATTTATCCCTGCAAAGATACAGTTTTTTGCGGTATTCGTAGGATGCATTTCAAATTGTCGCATCCCATCATTGCGAACATAGTGAAACAATCCAGAGACAAGGCAAATGCATTAAAATTTTTCGGAAAAATATCTTATTATTATATTGATTATCACTTATTTAAAAATTACGAAATAAGAATTTTAATGCGTTTGCCTTGGATTAACCACAAAGAGCACGAAGTACACACAAAGGAAAAGAGCAACGCTGTCATTCCTGCGAAAGCAGGAATCCCCTAAGGCAAGGTGTCGAACAGGAGATTGCGGGTCGTTGCCCGCAATGACGTCATTAGCACTTTGCGCCCTTTGTGAAAACCCTTTGCGCCCTTTGCGGTAAAAAAATAAAGTAATAAAAAATCCTTACCTTTGCCCTCGTAATTTTATAAAGTATATTTACAATGAAAAAAAGGTTAGTCAGTTTTTTCATGCGCCCCCGCAACCTTTACATTGTGGGAATGATTCTGACGTTCGGATTAAGTTTTTCGGAAGTGATTCGCAACCGCCAAAAGAACTTTATGGTATTCAGCGAGGCGACCAAACTGTTCTGGAAAGGCATCGCCCCTTACGGCGATAACTGGACGGCGCTGACTACCAACTTGGACAAATTCGTATATGGTCCGGTGTTCAACGTGTTTTTTGCTCCGTTTGCGCTTATGCCAAAGTGGCTGGGACCGTTTATGTGGAACTTTATGAACTTCTCGCTCTACTTTCTGGCGATATTCACGTTGCCCGACAAGTTTTCAAAAGAGACGAAATGTAAAATATTTCTCTTCACCCTGCTCATTCTCTCCACCAGCCTCCATTCGTTTCAGACCAACATCTTGGTGGCAGCCACCTTTCTGTTTGCCTACTCGTTGCTCGAAAGAGATAAGCCGCATTGGGCGATTTTGCTCATCCTCTTGTCGGGATTTATAAAAGTTTACGGGATATTTCAATTAGGACTGCTGCTCTGTTACCCCAAATTCTGGCGCAACGCCGGCTATGTGATGCTCGGCATGGCTTTTTTCCTCTTATTACCCATGATAAATACACAAATAGGCAACTGGACGGATTACTACGGCAGTTGGTTCGACGCGGTAATGTCGCACAAAGACGGACGTCCACATCCATGGCACACGTTCTACTACATGCAACCGTGGGGCAACATCTCTTTCGCTTCGGTGTATATTCAGATAAGCACACTGTTCTCTCTGATGCTCTTGTTCGTAATGAACCGCAAACGGTTTTTCTCCGACGCTTTCAAACTGCAAGCATTAGGCATCCTAATGGGCTGGATGGTTCTGTTCAGCAACGCCGCCGACACGCATACGCACCTTATCACCATGCTCGGCTTCGCGCTGTGGTATTGGAGCCGCACCAAACGCACTACGACCGATAAAATCTTCTTCTACGCCCTGCTTGTCGTTGTGATGGTCGTTCCCGTTGACTTGCTTTGTCCGCCATCGCTTATGCGATTCCTCTTCGGAACACTGTCGCTGCATCTGTGGCTGATGCTGATAAACTGGATACGGATGTGCTGGTTGACGTTTGGGAAAGATTATTCTTCCCGTCATTGCGAACGGAGTGAAGCAATCCAGAGAAATTTGTTACACGTTACGCGTAACGCGTTACTTTTTCAGCACAGAGACGCAAGCCCCCTTTGGTTCCTCCGAAGGGGGAAAAACAGAGATATCCCTCGCAATGACGGAAAACGGGATTTTTATAAAATGTTATCGTTCTTCTTCATCCTTTTACTCACCCTCGCCGCCTGCACCAACTCCTCTCGCCCCGGCTTATCGGACAAGCAACTACTATCCTTAGAAACGCCGGAAAGAGATGATACGGAACGTATTGTCAACTTCTCCGACACCATCCCCACCGGCATAAAATATTCGGAAGAGCGAGCGATTGACGCCGCCGTCCCGCCGGTAACACTCGACTTGCACAGCCTAAACATCGAATCGAAAAAATTCGACCCCGCCGATTATTACAGCAAAGTCAGTTTTGTCAAAATCAAACATCCGCGTGCGGAATCGGGTGGGAAATTTGTAACTACTCAGGGAATCTCTTTTGGTTCGGAACGAAAAGTAAACTCGCTCGTTAAACTTTCCGATAAATACATCTTTGTTAATGACTTTCGCATGGGACTGTTTTGTTACGACGCTCAGGGAAACTTTTTGGATACCATCGCCGAAAGTTCTTATTTAAAAGATGATCCCAATAAAAGTCTTTCGGGAAACAGGAAAGGAAGTGGTTGGGTAACTTTGGAAAATGAAGGATTGGTACGCTATTTTTTCGCAGATATCTTCGGTTATTTGGGAGAGTTTTCGGTTGTCGGCGATGACTGTCTGTTTCTTACATTAGAAGACGACGTGTTTGTGATGAACTTCTACAACATCCCAACCAAGACGCGAA
Source organism: Bacteroidales bacterium (assembly GCA_009777825.1). Classification (GTDB taxonomy): domain Bacteria; phylum Bacteroidota; class Bacteroidia; order Bacteroidales; family WRLA01; genus WRLA01. Next base: position 24,498 of record WRLA01000027.1, on the reverse strand, counting down.
GCGTTGATATTGAGAAAGATGTGCCAAAACTCAATTTCCAAAATCTCTCTCCCGTTACCGTTCCGCCCAAACGTCCTTTTAGAGGCGGGACGCCGGTTTTGTTAAGTCAATCGTCTTACGTCATGGAAACGCTCAATCCGATAAGTATGCGGGAAACTTTTTTGACGACTTTCGGAATACGGGGAGATACGCTCTGTCATTTCCAAGACCTTGTCCCGAAAGTGAAAATACAAACAAATTATTCTCCCGGCTCCGATTTGGCTTTTTCGTATCTTCTTGATAATCAATACACCATTCATCAGCAATATTGCGATACGGTTTTTCGTCTGACGGCGGACAATCGCTTGACGCCCGTCTATATTCTGGATTTCGGAGAGAGACGTATGGACAAAAGAAGCGGACTAATCGGCAATAAATCCGGAAAACTGACGCTTCGGAACTGGACGGAAAGCCGTCAGTTTATTTACATCGTCTTCATCGAATTTGTTGACGACAGTAACATCAACCTGCATCACCGGCTTTACCACAAACGAGACCGGAAACTATACCAAATCCCGACGCCCGTCGAAGATGCCTTCCCCGAAGACATAATCGTTGAAAATTCGCTGCCGAACGCTCTCCCGTTTACCTTGAATAAAATAAACATACTCGACAACATGCTGTACGTCGTCTATTCCAAGACCGACCTGCAAAAGTTGATGGAACATCCATCGTTTTCCGCCCTGCCCGAAAACCAAAAGGCACGAGTGAAACAGTATTATGATGGGATGAATGATAATGAATTGCTGATTATGAAGATGGAGTGAAACTACTGAAAAAACCACAACTTCACATTTATTGTGGTTCAAATATTTTATTTTGAAAAAAATCTTTATCTTTGCGGCGTTATTTAAAATCACGTGTAATGGACAATTTATTAAACAAAATAACGATAGATAAAGATATATGCAAAGGCAAGCCTTCTATCAGGGGAATGCGTTTCACGGTCTCGCAAATGCTTGAATTGGTTGCTTCCGGAATGACTTCCGAAAAGATTCTGAATGATTATCCCTATCTCGAAGCAGATGATATTGTTGCCTGTTTGCGTTACGCTTCCTGCGTATTGAATAACCGTAATATGTTACTCGTCGAATATGCTTAATATGTTCCGATTACTTATTGATACCCAATTTACTTTCGTAATCGTATTAACCCTCGCCGCCTGCACCAACTCCTCCCACCCCGGCTTATCGGACAAGCAACTACTCTCCTTAGAAACGTCGGAAAGAGATGAAACAGAACATGTTGTCAACTTCTCCGATACCATCCCCGCCGGTGTAAAATATTCGGAAGAAGCAAGAGCGATTGACGTCGCCGCCCCACCGGTAACACTCGACTTGCACAGTCAAAACATAGAATCAAAAAAGTTAGACCCCGCCGATTATTACAGCAAAGTCAGTTTTGTCAAAATCAAACATCCGCGGGCAGAAGTGGGTGGGAAGTTTACAAATACACGGGGAATATCTTTGCTTTCCAATCAAAATTTAGTTCAACTTTCCGACAAATACATCTTTCTCAGCGATCTTCGTTTGGGATTATTCTGTTACGACGCTCAAGGAAACTTTTTGGATACCATTGTCAGCGAAGGGCTATCGAAAGACAAGACGCAAACGAGTTCGTCTTCAGATGGAAAAGAAAGGGCAATGATTCATACCGCCGACGTCGCCGGTTATTTGGGAGCGTTTTCTGTTTTCGGCGATGATTGTATGTTTCTTACGGTGGAAGGCGAAATGGGTGTGATGAACTTTTATAACATTCCGACCAAGACGCGAAGCGCGGATATCGAAAAAGATGTGCAAAAACTTAACTTTCAAAACCTTTCCCCTGTTACCGTTCCTCCAAAACGCCCGTTTGAAAGTAAAGTTTTTAGAGGAGGCGGATGTGGCGTGCCGGTTTTGATAAATCAATCGTCTTACATCATAGAAACGCTGTCTCCGGTGAATATGGAAGAGACGTTTTTGACGACTTTCGGAATTTGGGGAGACACGCTGTGCCATTTTCAAGACCATGTTCCGAAAATAAAAGTACAGACAACATATGCTTCCGCCGACTGTGATTTTTCCTATCTGCTTAACAATCAATACACTGTGCGTCAGCAATACAATGACACTGTTTTTCGGCTAACAGCTGACAATCGCCTGACACCTGTCTATATTTTAGATTTCGGAGAAAAACGCTTGGACAAAAGAACCGGATTAATAGGCGATAAATCCGGCAAACTGATGCTTGGAGGATGGTTAGAAAACAACCAGTTTATTTACATCATCTCCACCGAAAACTACGATTGTCCCAACACTCGTCAAAGGGACGAACTAAAATTCTTCTACCGGTTTTACCATAAACGGGATAAAAAATTATACCAAATCCCTGTGAAAGACACTTACCCCGAAGACGTAATCATCGGAAATTCATTGCCGAACGGAATCCCGTTCACATTAGATAAAATAAACGTACTCGACAACATGCTGTACGTCGTCTATTCCAAGACCGACCTGCAAAAGTTGATGGAGCAGAAATCGTTTTCCGCCCTGCCCGAAAACCAAAAGGCGCGGGTGAAACAGCATTATGACAATCTAAACGATGATGAATTGCTAATTATGAAGATGGAGTGAATTTTGTGTCTTTCAACTGATTGGCAACATGTTGAATATTCCTGTGTTTCCGGCGGATTGGACATTGACTTGGAAATAGGATTTGGCAACAAAATCCCACTTTGGTTGTTTGGGTTTTTATATTGATTTTTAGAGGAAAGATACAAAAATTTAGTTAGCCGAATCCATATTTTCAGTTCCCCGAATCCATAAATTTCTCTATCTGTTCCGTCGTATATTCTTTCCCTTTTTGGAAAAAGTATTTGAGGCTTACGGAAAATCCTGTCCAATTCGTGTTTTCCCGTTGCCATTGATATACATCCGGTTGTTCGATGACGGTGATGTCGTAGTCGGGCAAAAAGGAATATGCAAGCGTAAGGCTTACTTGTTTTTTGAATAGTTTTTTGGTTATGCTTAGGTCAAGCATTGGGGCATATTGCGAATATCCCTGTGAAGAAAACCTTTTTCCGGCATACCAGAAGGAGGCATCTATTTCAAAATCACGCGGAAGATAAAACTCCGTGGAAATGTAAATGTCGTAACTGAAATTTTTACGATGGTCGTTTTCATTGTTGAAATATTCGTAATACGGGTTTATTTGGCAGGAAAGCAATAGAAAATCGAAATCCAATGAAGCGTTCAACAGCAAGTACACTCTTTGTCGTCCCTTTTCATTATTCGGGCGAGAGACCAGAACATTTTGTTCGTCCAACGTGGATTCGTACATAAATTCATTGTGCATATAGCGATAAACAACATTGGTTTGCAACGAAAGCATGCCTTTATTGTATAAATATTCCAACGAAAGGTCATGTCGGGAGACGGGTTTGATGTTGGGATTCCCTTCCTGTGCCGTCAGCGAATCTGCCGAATAGGTGCGGTAAGGATTTAGAATCCAAACGCCCGGATAATAATTAACCGTCCGATAGTTGAAACGTACCGTATGTTCCGTATTTATCTTTTGCGAAACAGCCAACGAAGGCAAATAAAACCACTGATCCGCCCACAAATCATTCTCCATATAAGCATAATATCCTTCTATTTTATTGCCTATCCGCAGGAAGGTGTTTTGCCAGCGAAACAATACATCCACATAATAATGGCTTTTTAACATGCTGTAATTGTACGCCGTATCGGAAAATCCGCCATCTCGGTAATCGTTAAAAAAAGTCTGATAATAGCCCAAAGCGCCCGTATTAAATTCAAATTTGGCTGAAATGGGATTATAATAATCTAACTTTAAGTTATAAGAATAGCGGGACATTTCTGTGTTTTCTTTCCGCGTGTATGACGAAAGGGGCAACAAATCGGCGTTGTTTGTATCCTTATATTGATAATTTTCGGTAGAGTTCCAATGAAAAAAATTAAAGTTTGTGGTAAATTTATGTCCGTCTTTACCGAAGTTTTTTCTGTGAAACAGGGTGTAATTACCGGAAAAATAATTTTCCTTTCCTTGATGTTGGGAAAAAATTGTATCGGACAGGTCGTTAAAGTATTGTTGGGTGGCGTAACCCTTATTGATAAAATTGCCTGCGTTAATATAGTGGCTTGTAAGCAATCTCAGGTAATTGCTTTTGTTAGGATAAAAATCAAGGGTGTTGTTAATGTAATGGGTAGATTCCTTCCTCTTATCCGGTTTTTCATGGGATTGATAAATGGTGAGATGGTCGTCTTCATCGGTAATTTTCCGGTAAGTGGTATCCGACTGTGATTTTTGGTTTTCAAAATTACACCAATAAGAAAAAGTATAACGAAATTTTTCCGAACCGTATTGAAAATCTATACCGGAACTCACGCTATTCCAAGGAGGAGCACACCATTGCCCTATAATATTAAAAGAATATCCCGCATTGATGTCTTCTTTCAGGATAATATTTACGATGCCGTCAACATCGGTGCCATATTCCGAAGCGGGAACGGTGATGATTTCTATTCTATCAATGTTCTGAGGATTAATGGAATGCAGTTTGACTTCTGTCGGCGCAAGCACGCCATTGAGCATGACGGTCGTGTTTTCTTTTCCCTTGATGCTGACGGTTTCACTGACTTTATTGACGTGCAATTCCGGCATTTTGGATAGCAACTCGGCGCTGGTGGTTACTTTTGAAAGCAAGGCGCTGTCAATCTGGTAAATGGTGCGGTCTATCTTAACAGTTACCGGCGCCTGAGCGTTGACGGACAACTCCGGCAACATAATCTGAGCCGGAAGAAGTTCGATTTTACCCAAATTCGTCACCCGTTTTTCCTGAATGTTAACTATGACGTCCTTTTTCTGATAACCGACGTATGTGAACCGACAAAGATAGTCTCCCCGCATCAAATTCTGTATCGAAAAATTCCCTTGTCCATCGGTAATAGCGCCTGCGTAAAGCGTTGAATCCGACATCTTTAACAACTGCACCGTAACATAAGCAAGCGGCTCGCCCGAAATGGAATCTGCAACCTGTCCGCTACAGGAATTGTTCTGCGCGAAAGTTGTTGCTCCGGCGAAGAACAAAAATAATGCTAATGCGATATGTTTTGATGCAGCCATATTGATTTTTTTACATCATATATGACGACAAAAATTTGAAAATGTTGCAAAGGGGGGGAAATAATTGTTATGTGTCTGTGTATAATTCAAAATTTTTATGTACTTTTGCAAACATAAACTTTACAAATGTTATGTAAATTAAAAGTTGAATTTTATGTTTACACGAAAATTATTATTGCAAGACGTTGAAAATGAAAGTGTTTTCCTGTTTGGCGCACGCCAAACAGGAAAAAGCACTTTGGTTAAGGAAAAGTTTCCTCAGGCACGGTATTACGACCTGCTGAAGTCGGACGTTTTTGAACGATTGGTTCGGGCGCCGTGGTTGTTTCGGGAGGAACTTGATTTGTGTCCGCCCAACGAATTGGTGATTGTGGATGAGGTGCAGAAAATCCCGCAATTGTTAAATGAGGTGCATTGGCTTATTCACAATCGTCAACTTCGGTTTTTGCTTTGCGGGTCGAGCGCACGAAAACTCAAACGATGTGGCGCTAACTTGCTGGGCGGACGGGCAATAAGAGAACTTTTACATCCGCTCGTCAGCGTGGAAATTCCGGATTTCGATTTTATCAAAGCCATCAATCACGGCTTATTGCCGCAACATTACTTGCTGTCAAACCCGCGAAAGAAATTACAGGCTTACATCGGAAACTATCTTCAAGAAGAGATTCGGGAAGAGGCACAATTGCGCAATCTGAGAACATTCACACGCTTTTTAGACGTTGCGGCATTGACCAATGGCGAGATTGTAAATTTTTCCAACATTGCCACCGACTGCGGCGTCAGCGCTCCAACGGTGCGGGAATATTTTTCGATATTGGAAGAAACCATGTTCGGATATTTTGTGCCGGCATTCACCAAAACCGTCAAACGCCGCATCATACAAGCCCCAAAATTTTATTTGTTTGATGTCGGAGTTGCCAATTATCTGACAAAGAGAAAATCTTTACTGCCTGGTTCTGTGGACTTTGGCAAAGCGTTTGAACATTTGATTATTCACGAACTTACTGCCTACCTGAGTTATTCTTTCTCCGAAGAAACACTTTCATACTGGCGGACTGCCAATGGTTACGAAGTGGACGTCGTACTGGGCGATGCACAGGTGGCGATTGAAATAAAATCGTGCAACGAGGTACAATCGCGACATCTTAGAGGACTGAAAGCTTTCTCGGAAGAGTATCCGAATGCGCGACTTATGGTAGTTTCACTCGACCCCAACCCAAGACGAATGAACGGTGTGGAAATTTATCCAATAGCCGATTTTCTAAAAAAACTGTGGAATGACGAAATTATAATAGGGTGAATTTTGTATCTTTGCACCATATTTTTATTTGAGGATGGCGGTGATTTCAATTTCCGCATGTATGATTTTTCCGGAAAATTGATTTTGGAACAGAAAAATCAAAAAAACGTCCGAACACAACACCTGCCCGCAGGCATGTATTTGTATCAGATTTTTTCCGACGACAGGGTGATAATATCGAGAAAGTAGATGAAGAACTAATAAAAAAAGTGTACCTTTGCAAAAAAATATCTGAAAGTGGATTGGTTGAAAAAGAACATCATCGGCATCGTGGCTTTCGCCGTTTTGGGCGCGGGACTTGGCTATTTTGTTGAAGGCTGTGTTGAGTATGGCGGCAAAAAGATAACATTGGACGAAACGCTGACGACAACGGTTGACAACGAACTAAACCACATATTTTTCGATGCCGTAGTAACACATCCCTTGCACGCAGTCGTCCAGACGATCCTTTCGCTGCATTGCTCTTCTTTCGATTTTGCTTTTCAGAACGTTTTTAAAAATATACAGCGCCAGCAGGTTTTTTCGAAAAACATCTTGGTAAAAATGGCACTGAAAAGCGTTGTATCTGACACAAATTCCTCTCATTTTTATTCTCCTTGCCGCTACCATGTTGTGGCGTTGCGGGAACTTATTATTTAGCGTAATTATTTCTTTTTATCATATCTTCGACGTGCCGGACGGTCGGTATGTCGTATGGTTTTTTGTTGTTTTTAGACAAAAACAGCGCAATTTTTTAATTTATAACATAAAAAAGAATAATTATATGGAATCACAAGTAGTTGAGAATAAAATAAATATAGATAAAATAACACAAGTTACAAAGAAAGTAAATGTTCAAGCCATTTTGATGGCATTGTTGCTGTTAGCGCTTGGCGTCGCAGCCATGAGCGCCGGTCTTTTTCGGAAAGAGATCAATTCGTGGACGAATAACATATTGATTTTTGTCGGTATCATATTGATACTCTGGGCGCTCATATTGACTTTCCTGAAACACAAAAAATACGTATATACGGCAACCGGAAGCGCCGTGAAGAGTTGCGATTACTACATGCAGCGCGAACAGATGGAAACCCTGAAGATGCTTTTGTCTCATGCGGGTTTTTCATTAGCGAAACCGATCCATTTTTTGGAAAACGGAAACGTATGCGTCAAAGTTCTGAAGTCGGACGACGCTCATTTTGCGGCAGTACAGGTGTTCGAATATGCCTCGTTTAGTTTTTTGGCAGCGACGCAATTGTACTGTTACACGGATGTGCAGGCAAGCGATTTTATCGCGTTTCTGGAGCGGTGTAAATAACGACTCTATGACTAACCGATAACATGTATCCACCCGTATTTATCCGGCACGTCTCCGTACTGGATGCCTTGCAGGGTTTGATACAGTTTTGTGGAAACGGCTCCGGGTTCGTTGCCGAAAGTGTATTTGTCGCCGGTTTCGCGGTCTATGATCTCTCCTATCGGGGTGATGACGGCGGCGGTTCCGCAGGCGCCGGTTTCTTCAAAGGTGTTCAGTTCTTCGACCGGCACGGGACGCACTTCGACTTGCAATCCCATGTCCGTCGCCAACTGTCTCAGACTCATGTTGGTGATGGACTGAAGGATGGAGGTGGAGTCGGGCGTGATGTAGGTGTTGTTCTTGATACCGAAGAAGTTGGCGGGACCGGCTTCGTCAATATATTTTTTCTCTTTGGCGTCGAGGTAGAGTACCGAGCCGTATCCTTCCTGATGCGCTCTTACTACCGACGAGAGGCTGGCGGCGTAGTTGCCTCCGACCTTAAAACGTCCGGTGCCGTGCGGCGCGGCTCTGTCAACATCTCTGACTATCTGCATCTTAACAGGTTTGAATCCTTCTTTAAAATAAGGTCCCACCGGTGATACAAAAATCATAAACAGATACTCTTTCGCAGGACTTACGCCCACCTGAGCGCCGGTTCCTATCAGCAACGGTCGCACATAGAGCGAGGCGCCCGTCCCGTAGGGAGGCACAAAATCGCTGTTCAGCCGGACAATTTTTTCCAGCATCTCCAAAAAGAGTTCCATCGGCGGTGGCGCCATCATCACGCCGTTAGCCGAACTAATCATCCGTTTTGCATTCTCGTCCCAGCGAAAAACACGTAACGAACCGTCTTTTCCGGTAAAAACTTTTAATCCTTCAAAAGCCTCCTGCCCGTAGTGCAAGCAGGTGGCTGCGATATGGATGTTAATGTACTCGTCGGAAGATACTTCTATCTCTCCCCACTTGCCGTCACGATAGTAGCAACGGACGTTGTAATGCGTTTTTACATACCCAAAAGGGAGTTTACCCCATTCAATATTATTCATAATACTACTGTTTTATAGATGTTATTTTTCGGACTGTAAAGGTATGAATAAAATAAATACAAACGCATCTTACTATGTAAAATGGGTGATATACGGAAAACACCGCAATATATTTCGTTTCCGGAAGAATGAATTATATTTCGTAATTCATCCCTACCGATTTCATCAAATCGGCAATGATATTGTCGGCATTATAGGAGGCGGCTCTTTCCATTGCCGCAGTTTTATAATGTTCCTGTTTTTTATTTTCAAAAAAACTGATAATAGATTCTTGCATTTCCGATTGGGTGTTAACGAGAAAGCCATCTTTCCCGTTGCGGATAATATCTTTGGGACCTTTCAGGTTGTATGCAATTACGGGCAATCCGCAACTCAACGCTTCAAGGACAACATTCGAAAATGTATCGAAGCGTGAGGGCAATAGTAACAAGTCGGCGGAAGAATAGATTTCGGGCAGTTTATCTCTCTGCACCCAGTCAATAAAAACGGCGTCGGGGTTTTCGTCCATGAGTTGCTGTAATGCAGGTCCTTTTCCTACAACTGCTAATTTCGTATTTGGATACTTTTGTTTTGTTTCTCTGTAAATGTTTGTCAATTCCAAAACGCCTTTTTCTTTGCTCACTCTTCCTGCATACAATAGAACGGGGGCGTCTGCAGAAATGCCGAATATTTTGTTTTTATCCGGCGGTACCGGTTTGAAATATGTATTTACCCAGTGTGCCGTTTGATGCACATTGTCGGGGTTCAATTCCATTTGAGAGCCTGAAAGCCATTTTTTCTGGTCGGAATTGAGTACCAATACATTGTCAAATGCGTTATAAAAGAACCGCAATATTCGGCGAACACGGTTTAGGTTGGCGCCTTCTATATTCAACGCTTTTCGTGCAAACATAAGCCAGTCGGTATGCAAGTAGAAAGAGGCTTCTACTGTATAAGCGTGTTTGAGGTATAACCCGAAGAGCCCCATAATTCCTTCGGTGGAGCATATAATTCTGTCATATCCTCCTGTCAGAAACAAATTGTGCAGTTCTATAAAATTAGGGATTCTGAAAGCATAATCGCTATAGACGGGCAAAGAAAATTCCTTAATCGGTTGTAGAACAATTAGATTATCTTCCGACTTTATCTCTGTGTTGCAAGTAACGATGTCTATTGGCAGGTTTTTCTTTTTTATTTCGGCGTGCATCTCTTTTAAAAAGACGGAAACGCCATTGCTATCGCCAAAGGTATCTGTGAGCCAAAGTATGCGCTCGGGGTGCTCAAAGCGCTTCCATCTTTTAGAAAAATCTTTTAACAGCGGACGAGCGTTGAACATCGTTTTGACAGCAGTGAAATGGGCAGCCAGAATAAAAAAAGCCCCGAAAAAAGGAAACGGCAAACCATCTAAAAACTCTGGTATATTGATATTTTTCTTCTCTTTTTCATTTTCCGTATAAGCCCGGATAGCGCTTGGCAATTCCAATTTTTCGATGAACATTTCAAACGATTTATCCTTAAAATACCCTTCGGCATTTAACTTTTTCAGTTTCTTTTCCAACCTTTTGAACAGTATATCATAAAGTTGATGATTAATTTTCAGTATGGAGTTATAATATCCCTCTGTCAAGCGGTTATCGGTCTCTTTATTTTTCTTTGCAATATTCATAGCCTCGTCGAAGATCGGTTTGTAAACAGGCTTAACGACCATTTTTTTCAGAAAAGGCGGTTTTTCGCCCATCATGCTTTTGTGAAAAATATCAATGAAAGAGGTGGTAATCTTGTGTTGTTTTATTTCACAAAACAGGTTTGAAACGACGAAAGATATTAGTTTGTCGTTAGTAGTCCCTTTATGCAGCAGGAGTCTGACAAGTCCCGGATCTTTGTAATTCAATGCAATCTGGCAGGCGTAATCCATGAAAGCAATGGTCATTTTTTCAGCATTTTGGAACGTTCCGAAAGGAGCCATATTTCCGTTTCGTATGGCTTCTAAAGCCAATTGCGAGCGAGATTCCGATTTAATTCGTTCCTTTAAATGGGGTATATGCAAATATGTTCCTGTCATACCTGCAAAAATACCCATGTGGCAATCAGAGCCTCCCGTCATAATTTTACGGTAAGGGTCGCTGCAAAATTGCAAAGGGTCAATATCAAACGTTTTAGAATATTGGTCAATGTCTTGAGGGGAAATTTGTCCTAACCACTCTTTGACAAGCAGATTTTGCCATGTATCCCGTTGTCCGTTCACTGTTTCAAATCGTTCAAAAACCAACGACATTTTATTAAAAAATGCGGGCGGCGGCGTTTTCTTTACCGAATAATGATACAGCGGATGCGCCCAAATAACAGGAATGTGATGAAAATGGGCATATTCCAAAAATGGATATACGTTTTTACGCAATTTTTCCAATCGGACCTCCTGCTCCGGCGTAAAGCCATACGCCAAGACATGGATACCTGTCTCAAAATCAGGGACAAAGCAACTAAACTCGGCGGCAGTCAACACGTCCACACCTTTGTCCTGCAACGCATAACAGGAACGGGCGTTGTTATGGTTGGTAATGGTGAACGTATCGCATCCGTTTTTTGCCAATTTTTTCAATAATTTTTTGCTCGGTAGCCATGTTTCCGGAACATTTAGTATCCTTCCGATGAGTTCGTCCGGAACATCGCTGTTGAAATCGTGACAGTGGAGGTCTATTTTCAACGTTTCTTCAATAGGAAATTTGTTTTGCTGGGAAAAAAGAAACCTGTCAAATTCTTCTTTCAGTGTCTGCTGGAATTTATAATGTGTCATTTTAAATATAAAAAAGCTGTCCATCTCTGAACAGCCTGAAAAAATTTTTATTATAGTATCATTGTTTCACAATCTTCTTGCTAATGATAGCGTCGTCGCTTGTTCTTATCTGTATGATGTACATGCCGGATGCTAAGTCGCTGACATCTATCTGGTTTTCGGAGGATATTTGTTCTTTAACAGTGATTCCCAAGGTGTTAAATATCTTGGTTTCCTTTACGGCAGCGCCGCTTATGTAGATGCGGTCGTTAGACGGGTTGGGGAAAATTTGAACATTGCCGTTCACATTCTCATTGATTTTCACCGGATCAGTTGTTACAAAAATGGGGTTTGAATAGAACCACAAATCGTCAAAGGCTTTGGTAGCGGTGTTTGTTCCCATTAAAGTATCGGGGAGCGGATTCCCGCAGGCGTCTGTTTCGTCGGGGGTGTTCAATGCGATGTTTGTACCTCTTAGACGGTAATACCGAGTTTCGTGTTCTCCCAGCGTTACTTCAAAAGAGGCTTTGTAATATCCGTTGCCCTCGCTTGTCCATAAGGTAGTAGGGATGCCATTAGGATCGGCAGCGGCAGCCGTTTTTCCAAAACGAGCAATCACGTGTGTTGTGGATACGCTGTCGCATTTATACGCATCGCTATAACCGGTAACTCCGTCGGCAGGAACTGTTGTAGGAGGCGTAACCTTGGTTCCGACAACACCTTCTATAATATCGAAATGGTCTAATTCGGGAATGGTGTAAGTTCCGTAAGTGTTATGATTGGGCGTTTGAGGGTTGTGAAGGCGAACAGTGATTGTTGCTTTTCCTTCGCTGTTTGTCTGCACGATTTCTCCCATAACAGCGTTTCCTACATTAAATTCGAGTTCATCTATCAAATCGCCGCTGACCACCCACGAATTTCCTGAACGAAGTCCATCAACTATTGACTGTGCGTCCAAGTTGTTGGCGTAAGTATAGGTTTTTTGGTATTCGCCGGGGTAGAAATCCGCATTAGCCAAACTGCCATCGGCATTGGTTACAATATGGCAATCGGAACTTGCAAATAGCCAGTAATGCCGCCCTTCGCTTAACAAAGCATCCCACAGTCCGCCTACTTTGGCGCTCATCCAGCCGCCACCGCCGTAGGTGCATATTCCATACGAACCGAACGCTCCACGACCTGCATGGTATTCACCGCGATTTCCGGCTGCCTGATGTCCCGGAAAACTCTCAAATCCGAAAAACACATCCGGCGCCGCATTGTTCATATCACGGATATGCTCAATGTTCCAACCATGATAATTGTCCACGCCGCTCGGATAGCGAAAACGTTCAGGATGTGCAGGAATGACCCAACTCTCATACTGATGATTGTTTTGCAACCATGTAACGGCTTCTACGGCTTTTCCATGATCGTTCGTCATGTTTTTTGTGTACGTAGTCCCAAAGGGCTGGCTGTTATCGCCGTCGGTTGCATCAAACAAATACTCAAACAACGCAAGCGCCTCTACATCGGGATTGGTCGCATGAAATTGATTACCAATAAGTCCCATGCTGGCATGCTCGTGTCCGGGAACATTCATCTCGTAGGCTTGCACAATCAACTTGTCCGGAAACACCCGACGATACAAAAGCACATCGCGAAACGACCATTCCGTCAGAGATTGCCAGCGCCACATGTCACTGCCGCTCAGGTTGTTCCCCTTAACCGTGATTTCGGTGTCTTCCCATACTACCGACGAGCCTAAATCAAGACCGGAAACAAGTCCCCATCTATCCCAGCCGCCGCCGTGTTCGGAATTTGCCCACCAATCCAATCCGAATTGGTTGCTTTTTTCCATCATTTGTCCCATCGTGTAACTACCATCCGTGTAGGTGGTGTGTTGGTGAAAATCACCTGTTACATAACGACCTTGTCCTTGTGCAAACATGATGCCGCACATTGCTAATACAAAAAGATTAGCTCTCAGAATTTTCTTTTTACCTTTCATTTCTAAAATGTTTTGTTATTAAAATATTATAAAATTGTGGTGCAAAAGTATTGACCAAGTGTTATAAAAAGATTAAGGAGATAATAACAAAATGCGAATTTTCCAACACGAATCACTTGCAGTATCGCTTAATGACGTTATAAGCGGTAGATATTCCCAATTCTCCGGCTTTGCTCAGGTCAGGACAGGCTTCTTGGGTGCGTTTGGTGAAGATGAGGATTAGTCCGCGGTTGTAGTAGGCTTCCGCCATGTTGGGCGCTAATTTGATGGCTTGGGCATAGTCATTGATGGCGCCTTGATAATCACCGGAATAGGCTTTGATGGTGGCGCGATTGTACCACGCCGCCGCCCATTTCGCGTACGACATGATGGCTTCCGTCATGTCGTCAATAGCCGACGAATAGTCAATGGTTTCCGCTGTTTTCGTCGCAGAGTCGGACAATCCGATAAACGGCATATCTTCCTGCTGGTCGGAAGTGCGTATCTGTAAAGTCTTGGCGACGGAGCGGTTGAACCAGCCATAGGAGAAATCTTCGTCAAGCGCAATGGCTTTGTCGTAGGACTGTATGGCTGCCGGATAGTTGTTGATCCACGTATTGATGATTCCCGCGAGGAACGAGATGTTGAGGTCTTCCTTACTCATGTCGGTGTCGCTGAGCGCATCCAACAGTTCGTCGAGGCTTTGCGTTCCGCCGTATTTCACGATTCCGAATTTTAGTCCTAAGGAGTTGGTTTCGTTGTAGTTGTCGAGGGTTTTGTCCCATGCTTCCGAGCGGTGCGCCTTCACGTATTCATCGTCGGAGGCGAAACAGGAGATCATCCACAGCGGCTCCAATTCGATGTGCGTCGCTTGATATTGCACCTGTCCTTTTTCGCCGGACGAGCGGTTGAAGTCGGCTTCCAACTGAATCACACGGCGCAGTTTGTCTTTGTCGGAGAACGCCAGATAGGTACTATCGTTGGTGTCCGACATGCGCTGCATGATGGTCATGGCGGTATCCTGGTCGGCATAAGCGCCCCAGCGGTCGTTGAGTTGGTCTTTCGCCATGCTGCGTCCCATGTAGGCGTAGGCGAAGTCGGGAAAAGCCGCGATGGCGCTGCTGAAATCTTCTACGGCGCCTCTGTAATCTTTCAGTTCTATCTTCACCAATCCGCGGTTATAGAGCGTGTAGAGGTTTTCGGGATTGTAGTAAAGCACGGAGGAGTAATCCTGCAACGCGCCCTCCCAGTCGCGCTGTATGGATTTGATGATGGCGCGGTTGTAATAGGTCAGGGCGTTGTGCGGCTCCAGCGCCAAGACTTTGTCGTAGTCGCGCATGGCTTGCGTCGTGTCGCCCTGTTCGAGATAGGAAAGCGCACGGTAGAAATAGGTCAAAGGGTTGTCATTCGCCAACTTCAGAGCGTATTCGTAATCTTCGATGGCGGTCTCATACTGTTCCATTTCGTAATGCACCATGCCGCGACGGAGGAAAGCGTCGGCGTTGAACTGATTGATTTTTATTGCTTTGTTGCAGTCTTCGATAGCCTTGTCGTACTCTTCCTTCAACGCCCGCACGATGCAGCGGTGCAAATAGGCGGCGTCGTTGTTCGGTTCCAGCATGATGGCTTCGTTGAACTTTGCCTCGGCGGCGTCGTACTCTTTCTGCTGTAACTTGGTAACGCCCATGTTGATATGGATGGCGCTGTCCAACGGGTCAATCTTCAACACCGTCAGCAGGTCGGCTTCGGCGTCATCGTACATACCCAGCATGTTGAGCGCCGCCGCACGATAGTACAACGCCCACTTCGACATCGGCTGAATGGTCAAGGCTTGGTCTAAGTCATCTTTGGCGCCGGCATAGTCGCTCAGGCTGTACTTTGCCAAACCACGGTAAAAGTAAGCGTCGTAGGAACTTCTGTTGACCATGATGGCGGTGTTCAAAAACTTTATCGCCTCCACATAACTCCCGTCGAACAACTTGTAATGCCCCACCGCCAGAAAATACTCGAAGTTGACCTGCGAAACAGCGCTCGACGACGAAAACGCCAACAACGCTATCACTAACAGTCTCTTTAATTTAGATTTGTATTTTGCTACCACAGATGTAATCTTTTTTGCGGGGGCAAAGATACGAAATTAACAATAATTGAATAACTGAATAACTGAATAACTGGAAATGTTGTATCTTTGCGCATTGTTATACATTATTAGATGTAAAGTACAAAGAGTATAAATATGACATCATCATCTATCTTAAACTATCTCCTCGCGCACTACGACGTCTTTTTGCTTGCGATGGCATCGCTTGCGGTGGTCGTGTTTATTGCGCTCAATTTCGTTGAAGCGGGCTACGGCATCACCATAGACAAGAAATGGGGCGTCGCCATCAACAACAAGGTCGCATGGATTTGCATGGAAGCGCCCGTGTTTGTCCTGATGACCGTCTTATGCCTGCTATCCCCGCGGATGACGCCGTTCAATATCGCAACGTCGTTAGTCCCGTTGATTATCTTCCTCTTCTTTCAGACGCACTACGTCCGACGGTCGTTCATCTTTCCGTTTTTGCTGAAGGGGAAAAGTAAAATGCCGGTTACGGTGATGCTGATGGGCGTCGTGTTCAACGTCTGCAACGCTTTCATGCAGGGCGGATGGATATTTTACAAAGCGCCGGAAGCGATGTATTCCGTTGATTGGCTGTGGACGCCGCAGTTTATCATCGGCGCCGTTGTCTTCTTCGGCGGGATGACTATCAACATCCGGTCGGACAAAATCATCCAAAACCTCCGCAAGCCCGGCGACACGCAACACCACCTCCCCTCCAAAGGTCTTTTCAAATATGTAACCGGCGCCCATTACTTCGGCGAAGTCGTGGAATGGATCGGCTTTGCCATACTGACGTGGTCGCTTTCGGGAGCCGTCTTCGCCCTTTGGACTTTTGCCAATTTGGTGCCACGCGCCAATGCGATTTACAAGAAATACGGGAAGATGTTCGGCGAAGAAACCATTAAAGAGAGAAAGTTGAAAAGGGTTTTTCCGTGGATTTATTGATTTTTCACTATCTTTGCAAATTAAATTTTGATATTATGACAGTAATAAGCACACAAGAGTTTAACACCCAGCAGGAGAAATATTTTGAATATCCGGAGCAGATAATATTAGAGCCTGACGACAATTTACGCAAAGCTATCACTGCGGAAGAGTTATTAGAAAGAATACATGGGGATATTCATAGAAAATTTGCGTCACGGGTATGAGCGTTCTATTTTTACCTGAAATACAGGAATATTTTGATGATCTCGAAATTATTTTGTACGAAAAAGAATATTTCGGCTATGAAGGCGTTGCGCACAAATATGTAGATGATTTAATCTTCGATATAAAACATAACCTGCCCAATGCACGAAACAGACCAGCGCCGAAACATTATGAAAAATACGGAAAAGGGTTGTACTATGCTACTTTTAAGAAAAACAGACGAACACAATGGTACGCTTTCTTTTCAAAGTACGTTGAGAATGGAGAAACCATTTATTTAGTGTGTTATATTGGGAATAATCATACGGAAGCACAGCATTTTCGTTTTTGATTTTTTACTATCTTTGCACACTAAATTTTGATGTTATGACAGTAGTAAGCACACAAGAATTTAACACCCATCAGGAGAAATATTTTGATATGCAAAAATTTATAACCTATTTAGTAGCAGCCATAATAGCATCAGCTACATTGACGTCGTGCAACAGAGATGACAGACAACACTCAGACGATAACGGATGTATTTGTATTCTCAGAAATGTTTATGGAGAACTCATGGGTTATTGTTCCACAACTACGGAAAGACCCGAAGACCCGATTTTTGCCATGTATCCTAATCCTGCTGATGGCTTTGTTGCATTGAACTTTGAGACAGACGGTTCGCATCTCGTTACCATAACGAATAAGCGTGGAAAAGAGTTGCTGCGTCGAACATTCAGCAGTAGAAATATAGCGATAAACATCAGCGATTACCCGGCGGACACCTATCGGGTTACGGTAGATGACGGTAAGCAGAAAAGCACATTGTGCTTGATTAAAGATTGATATTGTATGCAAACACACAAAGTATTAATAATCTACCATTCAAAATACGGTCATACGAAAAAGTATGCACAGTGGTTAGCGGAGGCGTTGAGTGCTGATATTTGCGAGAGCGGAAATCTGAAAAACGACATGTTAAAGGATTATGCCACCATCGTGTTTGGTGGCAGTTTGTATGCAGGGAAAAATAAGGCTGCCGCTCTAATCGTCAAACATTTTGAACAGTTGAAAAATAAAAAAGTGGTGCTATTCACCTGCGGAGTGGCTGATGTGAACAGCGAGGCAAACATTGTCAACATAAACAAATCATTAGACACTATTATTACGCCCGACATCAGAGACAAAATCAAGATTTTCCACCTCAGAGGTGGCATTGACTACGATAATCTGAGTTTCCTGCACAAAACAATGATGAAGATAGTTTACTCGCAACTATCCAAAAAACCTGATAGCGAACTAACAGACGAAAACAGAGACCTGTTGGCAACGTATGGACAAAACATTGACTTTGTGACAAAAGAGATGTTGGAACCGATAATTCAGTATTGTAACAATAGATGAAAAAGTTTTACTATCTTTGCACACTAAATTTTGATGTTATGACAGTAGTAAGCACACAAGAATTTAACACCCAGCAGGAGAAATATTTTGATATGGCTGTGGACGGGGATGTTTGTATTCAGAATGATAAATATATGTTTCGTCTGATATGCAATCCTGTGGATATGATTGATAGGCAAGTTACTTTACAACCTGATGATGATTTTCGCAGAGCCATCACCAAAGATGAATTGCTGGAAGGTATCTACGAAGACATAGCGAAAAGATTTGCCAAAAGATGAGAGTAATATTTTTACCTGAAGTGCGGGAATATTTTGATTTTCTCGCGGATACACTTTTTGAAAAAGAGTATTTTGCATTTGAAGAAAACGCCCGACAGTACGCAAAAGAACTATTCGATGATATAGAAGAAAATTTGCCTGTCCGTTGGAAAAGACCTGCACCCAAGCATTTTGAAAAATACGGAAAGGATATGTATTACTCCGGTTTCAAAAAAAACAGAAGCACGACGTGGTACGCTTTTTTCACAAAATATGAGAAAGATGGAGAAGACGTTTATATGGTACGCCATATTGAAAATAACCATACGGCAGGGCATTTTTTATAATCTTATTTGGAATCAATTATATAAAGGTGAAATTTTATGACAGAATCCCCCTTATTCACCCCCGCCCCCCTCGGTCCGATAACCTTGCGCAACCGCACCATCCGTGCAGCTGCTTTCGAGGGCATGTGTCCGGACAACCGTCCGGGAGAGAAATTGTGGAACTACCACACGTCGGTTGCCGCCGGCGGCATCGGCATGACGACCCTTGCCTACGCCTCGGTAACGCAAAGCGGACTCTCGTTCCCGCACCAACTCTGGCTCCGGAAAGAAACCATTGCCGACCTTAGAAAAATCACCGACGCCATACACAAAGAGGGCGCGGCGGCGTCCATACAGATAGGACATTGCGGCAACATGTCGAAAAAGAGCGTTGCGGGACAACTGCCGGTCTCCGCCTCCTACGGCTTCAACATCTATTCGCCCACTTTCGTGAGAAAGATGCGAAAAGACGAAATAGAAGAGGTAGCGCGGGATTTCGGGAAAGCTGTTCATCTGGCACGGGAAGCCGGCTTCGACGCCGTTGAACTCCATGCGGGACATGGCTATCTGCTCAGTCAGTTTCTCTCCAAATACACCAACCGTCGCCGCGATGAGTACGGCGGAAGTTTGGAAAACAGGATGCGGTTTATGAGCATGGCGGTCGAAAACGCTCTGGACGCTGCCAAAGACGACATGGCTGTCATTGCGAAAATCAACATGAAAGACGGTTTCAAGTTTTTGGGTGGGATGCAAACCGATGACTGTCTGCTCGTTGCGAAAAGGCTCGAATCTTTGGGAATACACGGATTGGTGCTGAGTGCCGGTTTTGTCAGTCATGCGCCCATGCACGTCATGTGTGGCGCCATGCCCACGCGCACCATGTCGTATTACATGGAACCGTCGGTAATAAAACCGCTTGCGCGTTATTTTGGGAAAATCTTGGTTCCGACAGTTCCGTTTAAGGAGGCATATTTTTACGAAGATGCGTTGAAGTTCAGAGAGGCGGTCAAGTTGCCGTTGATTTACGTCGGCGGATTGGTGGCAAGGGATAAGATAGATATGGTTCTCAACTCCGGTTTCGAGTTTGTGGCGATGGCGCGGGCGCTTATCAACGAGCCGGGCTTCGTCAACAGGATGAAGGCAGAAGGAGACGTGCGGTGCAGTTGCGAACATGCCAACTACTGCATCGGCAGGATGTACACCGTGGAGATGCAGTGTTATCAACATATTAAAGACGAACTTCCGAAATGTATTCTGAAAGAGATAGAAAAGACAAAACGGCATTAATCACCGGCGCCGCCTCAGGAATAGGATTTGCCTTCGCCGACAATCTCGCCCGACAGGGATATGACCTCCTTATCGTTGATATTCAGGAAGATAAAATCACTCAGGTGGCAGAACAGTTAAAAAACACGTACCATATTAATATACACACGCTCGCTTTGGACCTATCCACAACCGATGCGCCGGAGACCATCCATGCCTTTTGTCGTGAAAACAACATCGCAATCCACATCTTAATCAGCAACGCCGGACGTTTTCTCTTCGACGCGATAACAGATGTCGAAAACGACGCCTACAACGCTTTCCTGCAACTGCACCTGAACACACCCGCAAAACTCTGTAAACTGTTCGGCGACGACATGAAACGACGACGCGAAGGATACATCCTCACAATGTCTTCACTATCAGCGTGGATGCCCTATCCTTACCTCTCGCTATACGCCTCGACAAAACGATTTCTAAGGACTTTTTCCAGAGCGATACACTTTGAATTTTCACCGTACAACGTCGGCGTTACCACCGTCTGCCCCGGCGCCGTTGACACCGGCTTATTTAATCTAAAACCAAAATTGCGAACACTCGCAAAAACCATCGGCGTGATGACCACCCCCGACGCATTAGCAAAACGCGCACTGAGACGGATGTTCCGCAAAAGAGTTACCTACATCCCCGGAATCATCAACAAAATCAGCCTGCCGTTGCTTGCGGTAACGCCGGTGCGGATGCTGGCTTTTCTCTACGGGAAGATAAAAATAACATAGTATTAATTTAAAAACGAAAAAAGATGGAACAGAAAATTTGTCACATGGTGCTACGAGGTTTTTATTTTTTCGCCAAATAGAATGTTCGTCGGTAATCAATTCGTAGATAAGTTTTTGGCATTCCGAATGAACAGTTGAATTTTACTGATTTTGTTGACATTATCAGCAGAGAGTTGATGCGTCAGAATTTAAACCGTTGTATCGCATTGGTAGAAAAACACGGTTTATCATCAATGACGATGAAAGAAATTAATAACGAGGTGAAAGCCGTAAGACAGCATGCAAAAGCTTATAATAATAGAACTTGCTGATACTTGCTCTGCAAACTATATTATTACCGGTAATACAACAGATTTCATTTTCCCCGCTTACAAACATACACAAATTGTAACTCCAAGAGAATATTGGCTGAATCATCACCCTCAAAATTATCAAACGGTAGAACTCGGTACAGGCTTTAATATGATTTAATTTGTGTTGATTCGACTGTAAAAGATTTTTTGTGTCTTTGCGGCAAAATTTTCGAGTATGGAAGAAAAATTTCATGCTATATTTGAAAAAAAGACATGTCCTGCAAAAAAACGGAATAAAACATGAACAAATATGGAAATTCATGTCTTAAACCGAATGACAAAGATAACGCTTTGTCTCAAATCGGGGGTATAAGCTGGCTAATACTAAGCCGAAAGTCATCAATATAAACCGGCGACGAGCCGAAGTTGAAAACATACACTTTCAACATGCCTGATGCGTGATTGTCTCTGGTAATCACCTTGTTCACATAAGAATAATGCCATAGATATTTTGAAATACTGTTCGGAAAATAGGTTGCTGCCCAAAAATCATCCTTTGTTCCGTCTGCGGAAATCACTAAGCCTGCATCAGAATAGTAATTCATAAAACTCACATTTGCCTCGACTATTAAATTGTCGGCTTCTACTGCATTGAATAGTGAATCCAAATCTATTTTATATGTATATGAATATCCGCCTTTTTCTACTATACTTGAAAATCCTGTGGATTTAGAAAATTCATTATCAGATTGTTGTAGCATGTCAATAATAACTTCTTTAGAAGGAGTTATTAATTTATGAAACAAAGCATTATCTACTCCTGTCGAGTCTCGTAAATCGGGTTTGAGTGTAATATGTTGAATTTGTGTTTTTAATGACGCTTTCACACAGAAAGAGTTGGCATTACGTAACCTGACCTTGACAACTTTTGATTCTTTCACATCCGTATTAGGGTATCGGATAAACGGATTACACCACAATCCGTCAACGGCTGTTGACGGATTGTATCTATAGGTCAGTATCATGCCATCTTCAAATTGATAATCAATATAATACACCGTTTCTTTATACAGCGTTTTATTGAGTTTTCCCAAGAATGTATTATCGGAAAAAACCTTTAAACGAGTGATTTCATCTGCTTTGTACGGAATATCTATCCATTCTCCAAAGGTGTGGTTTTGAAGTTCATCTAAATACATGTTTTCAAAATGACAAACCGTATCGCGTTGAAATAAAAGAATCCGGTCTGTTTCTTTCGATAATGTATAGTTATTCAAAAGGTTATAGATTAGTAACGGCTCGTCGTTCAAAATATGCCTATTGTCAAAAGAGCCGAATTTTCCACCGAACCCGTCATTTTCAAGATGAAAAAGAACAAATTGTGGCGAATCCTCTTCCAACAAATAATTCTCAGACGCTTTTTCGGAAGCCCATTGAGATGTGGATGCGCCCAATTCCAATGTTTTTCTCGGTTTCCAATTTAATTGATTGGCAGCAATGTAGGAAAATTCCCATGGATAAACATCAACAACAGCATCTCCGATTGTTTCCCGTATTTCCGTGTTTAATTTGTTTGGTGAAACATTGTTTTCGGATGCTGACAGCATTTTTTGTTTGAAAGTACGATAATTCAAAATTTCCCGAAAGTTATTGATTCCTGTAATTTCTCTTTTCATTCCGTTATACAGGGGTATATTACGCATGTTTGCACATAATAATAAAATGGTAACAGACGCAACTAAAAACGTGAGGGTCTTTTTTGATGACGATACCGTGAGTATAATTCCCCAAAAAACAAATAAAAAAGCCAATAATATGGTATAATGATAAATATCTTCCCGTATAAAACTGTGTTTCCATGTGGCAAAGAGCGGAAATAACAATAAAAGATACGTAACCCTGACATCTTTTTCCTTGCAAATAAAAGGGAAAATAATCATTAGCAAGAGAAAAGGAAATATGAGCAACCAGTCATTATTGGGATGCAGCGACAACACATCCCCATGTCGGCATCGGCACAACGAATACCAGCGGCTATAAATTAAAGGTAAACGGGAAAATCAACTGTACGGAATTGGTGGTGTCACTCAGCGGAAGAGAGGAAAGAGGGGTAGATGAAGAAATTGAATGGCCCGACTACGTCTTTGCCGAAGATTACAACCTGAGAAACTTAGACGAGGTTGCCTCTTTTATACAGGAAAACCAACGTCTGCCCGAAATGCCCTCCGCCGCCGACGTCGCCGAAAATGGCATTAATATAGGCGAAGTAAACGCGCTGCTGCTCAAAAAGGTGGAAGAGCTGACGCTCTATATCCTGCAACAAAATGACGATATACAATCGCTGAAAGCAGAAGTTCAATCATTGAAAGAGGGGAGGTAGGGATGAAAAAATTATTTGTTTTAGTTATTGTACTGTTCGTTGCAGGATTTTCCTGTAAGGAAAAAGATAAATGTCAAATAGATAAACCCGGTAATATTAAACCGATTGACTGGGAAAATTATAATGATACCCATACTGTGTATTGGAATTATACTGGCGATTGTTCGGATTTTACGATAGGGCAAACAGATCATATCATTAAAATGTACGGATGGATTTTTGACCCACAAAGCGTTCGTCCTCATGACTTCTACCTTTTAAGTGATTCCTTATTTGTTGAAGCCAATAATCCTAAATGCGCTATGGTTAGAATACAATGCTTTTACAAAGAAGCGCTTGAAGCTATACAAACCAAATTTGACACTTCCGATTTGAAAAGAAGATGTTATGTTACCGGATCGCTGATTATTTTTGATCGTCCTAACAATGATTGCTGTTTCACTACCCCAACTATTACTATAATGAATGCTGATGATGTTTATTTTGAATAAGTTATGTTTTACCTTAAAAAATATATTGAAATGAAAAAACACATATTAATTTACATGTTTTTTGCGTTTTTATACGCAAATCTTTTTGCCCAGCAAGAGGTTACGTTGAGAGAAATAAAGACGGCAAGCGCTCATTATTTGTCGGTATATAACCTTGAAAGAGCGTCATATGGCATTTCCGACATTTCTTCTGTATCGTACATTTCTCGTCAAGGGAAACCTGCTATTTACGAGGTGCTGTTCCATAATGGGAATACGGTTTTATTATCGGGTTCCAAGGCATGTATTCCTGTTTTAGGCTGTAATTTTTCAGGAACAGGGGAAACGGTTGTCAATACCCTCTGTCTTATTCGCTTTTCAATGGTTCGCAGTATGAAGGCAGAACGATGCTACCTGTAGTAGAAGATTTTGTTCAACGCTTTAACTTGGATGATTTTGTTATAGTTGCCGATGCAGGGTTGATGAATCAAAAAAACATAGAACTATTGGAATCAGGAGGTTATAAATATATTATAGGAGCGAAGATAAAAACCGAGAGTGATGAAATAAAACAATGGA
>WRLA01000026.1 GCA_009777825.1 Bacteroidales bacterium | reverse complement strand
AACGTCGGCGAAGTCCCAGTTGTCGGCTGGGTTGGTATATTCGTAGGAGGTGTCCTGCAATGCTGCACATGCCGAGATGTCTTTGCCGTGTTCGTCGTTTTCTGCTCCGACGACGATGGTTGGTACGCCGTCTATGGTTATCTTCATGCTGTCTAAGGCTTGGTTGTTTGCGAGGGTAACGGGTCCGTTACTACTGTTTACAATAGCACCCAAGACACGTCCGGCAGTAGCTGCCGCCGTCGCTGTTATCTGGGGGTTAAAGGCAAAGCAGTTGGATATGGAGGATGGAGAATAATTCGCATCATAGTTATCCCAAATCGCTCCCACAATTCCGCCGACCTCGTCGTTTCCTTCAAGCACACAGGTGGCATAGCAGTTTCTTATGGTCGCATTGACAAGGTGCCCCACAATTCCGCCGACGTTATCCCAGGTTGATAGCGCTGATGGAGCAATCTTACCGGTGGCGTAACAGTTATTCATTTTCGCGCCACGGTAGAATCCTCCCGCAATCCCGCCTATCATGTCGTCGTCTCCTGTTATCGTTCCGGTGGAGTAGCAGCCGGTTATTTCTACATATCCGGCGGATTCTCCCACAATTCCGCCAATTCTCCTTCCTGTAACATCGCAAGTGGTGTAGCAATTAGTTATTTTTAACAACATGTGAGGTGGATTATTACCGGCGTTGTTGAATGCTCCTCCAAGTCCGCCGATATGTAAGCCTCCGGCGCCCTGAACTGCGCCGGTAACATAGCAATTGCTTACCTCTAATTGACCTACGCCCAACCCTACAAGACCGCCGACATGTTGGTCTCCTTTAACCGCGCCGATAATATTGACGCCAAGGTTTTCTATCCTTGCAGGAATGTCAGAAGGACCTGCAACATTGTCAAGGGGACCTACGACATATCCAAACAATCCTTGGTATTGTTCGGTTCCTCTATCAATCCACAATCCGGTAATTTCATGACCTTGTCCGTCGAAGATGCCGTAGAACGGGTTGTTATCAAAATATGGAAGACCAAAAGATGTCCCAATCGGCACCCAACCTTCGCCATCTACCCACGGCAGGTCTGTCGCATTTGCCGGTATGGTGTGGATACCGGTTGTTCCTGAGCCTCCCACTATCAAGGCGGAATTGTCAATCACGCTACCGTCATAGCCTGAGGCGGTAGCCCAGTTGTGGTAGCCGTACCAGCCGAACTTGCGATTGCCGTCGTAGAGACACTCCTCGCCAAGACCATAAGTACCTATGGAATCGGGGATGCCCAAGTCCTGCATCAGCACGAATCCGGCGTAGTTTTCGATCTTGTCGCCGGTGAACGAAGGATCGTTGTTGAAGGTTTTTTGGTTGTCTATCAGGATATTCAGGTATGCCAAGTCAGCCCAGTTCCAGATTTGGAAAGTGTTCACGCATCCGTCCACGCGCGGCGGTTGCAGCGCGTTGGCGAAGAAGCCGTAGTTGCTGTTTTTGTCGAATGTTTTCAGGATGGGGAGGTTGGTTTCGCTTCCGGTGGTGGTAACGACGTTGTAGTTGTCGTAGTCGAAAGTCCAGTAGTCATCGAATTCGGCTCCCCAATCGCCATAGTTAGTGTCTTTGAAGATGTTTTTGATTTTATCGGTAGCGTCGCAGGCTTTTACGTTGTCGCCGTGGACGCCGTCGGGGGCTATATCGGAAACATCGGTGATGGGGTCGTTGTTAATTTTCATGCTGTCAAGGGCGTAGTTGTAGGCAAGGTCAACGGTGCCGTCAACATCGACGCCCAAAATACGTCCGAAATAGTTTGCCGTCGGCGCTGTTATCTGCGGATTGAAAGCGAAGCAGTGTTCTATTTTCAGGATTTCTTCGGCTGCTCCTACTAATCCTGCAACGCCCTCTGTCCCTTCCACTGCTCCCGTGGCGTAGCAGTTGGTGATGGTGGATTCCCATGTGCCATATCCTGCCAAACCGCCGACACCATTCTCTCCGCTCACCGCGCCGGTGGCATAACTGTTGCTGAGCGTTGACCCTTCGATCCATCCCACAAGCCCGCCAACTGTGTTGGAGCCTTCAACTGTGCCGGTGACATAGCAGCCGGATATGTCTGAATTGCCGACTGACCCCACAAGTCCGCCAATGTATTCCGTTCCACTCACCATGCCGGTGGAATAGCAGTTGGTGATATTTGATTCCCAAGCATTGCCTGCCAGACCGCCGACATTATCCCTTCCTATCACCTTTCCGGTAACGTAGCAGTTGACGATATCCGAGTCATCAATTTGTGCCGCAAGCCCGCCAAGATTCCCATAACCTTTCACCGAATCTATAATATTTACTCCAAGGTTTTGTATGTAAGAATCACTAACCCATCCAAACAAACCTTGTAGCCTACCGCTATAATAGTCAGTATCTCTATCAATCCACAATCCGTTCACCGAAAATCCTTGTCCGTCGAACACGCTGCCGGTAAATGAATATGAGTTTCCTATCGGGATCCAGCCATATTCATCCCAACCCGGGTATGGCAACGGTGTTTCGTCTTGTCCGACTAAGAGTTGGTCGCCGTCGTAAATATTTGTATGTCCGGCAGAAAATGAGACGTCAACGCTTTCCATATAGTTTTGGTAGCCGTAACCACTCATGCGGCGTTCTTCCGGCATATAAGTGCATAGCGTTGTGCGGTCGGATCCGCCTGCTTTTCCTTCTGCATTGTGTGCGACTTCATCGCCGGGGACGACCAAGTCCTGCATCAGCAAAAAGGCGCTATAATCGCACAGCATTTTCTCACTCGGATCGGCAAACACACTGCTTTGATTGGTTGCCAGCCTGTTCAAATACGCCAAATCCGCCCAGTTCCAGATAAAGAAGGTATCAATGCTGTAGTTGATGTCATAATTATTAAACGCATATTCGGAGGAAACTCCTAAATGGTCATCGCTGAAATTGCCGGTTCTGTTGTAAAATACGTCCTCGTGCGCTTTGATATCTCTATCCGCGATGTCCCACCATTTCGAACTGGTATTGTCGGAGAAGATGGCATCCGCAGGTATTCGTGAGTTGTTTCTGATATTAATATACTTTGCTCCCGACCAATTATCAGCTCTTTGAAAATAAATGGCGCCTCCATCTTTTTCGGCATGGTTACCGGAGAAGTTTACATATTCTGCATTGGAAAGGTCAAGTCTCGCACCGGCGTAGATTCCGCCGCCACCATACAAAATATCATTCGAAATGTTGTCGGTTACGGTTAATTTTTTTACATTCGTTGTATTGGGACCAAAGGACATATATCCTGCAACAGCACAAATACCACCGCCGGAGCCTTCGGCTATGTTATTAGAAATGGTTATGGTATCCTCCAAAGTCAGTTCGGTCGAATATACCCCGCCGCCGCTGCCGCTAACGGCTGTGTTTCCGGAAATATTTGTCTGTCCCGATATTTTAAAATACTGAGAATAATATGAAATTGCCAGTCCATAAATTCCTCCGCCGTTACCGCCGGCTATGTTGTCTGTGATGGTGGCATCTTTCAATAACAGTGTGCCGGATGAAGAAATTCCTCCGCCGTGTCCGTCAGTAATGCTGCATTCACCGGTAGTAAAATCATAACCCGCTTTGTTATTGGAGATGGTAACAGGTCCGGTAGTTGTTACAGATGCGGTGTTAGTATTATATGAGAGGTACCTTCCGGTGTAAATACCCCCTCCCGCTCCGCCGGCAATGTTGTTTGAGAGAGTAAGTTCGTCATTGAAGAATGTTGTCCCTGCGGCGTGGATGCCTCCGCCATCGCCAAAAGCCGCATTTCCGGAAATGGTTGTGGAACCTAAGAAATTAACAGGAGAAAAACTAACTGCGCCAATTCCTCCGCCGTTCACGCCGGCGGTGTTTCCGGAAATGGTTGTGGTTCCTGAAAAACTCAAAGCGCCGGCTGAGGATGTATTGTAGTAGATTCCGCCACCGCTACCACCGGTTGCATTTCCGGAAATATTTGTAGATTCCGACAAGGTAATGTAAGGTGTAGAGGCATAGATTCCGCCGCCGTGTCCACCGGTATTACTGCATGTATCGGCAGCAAAATCATAACCTGCTTTGTTATTTAAAATGGTAACAGGTCCATTAAATATCAAAGGTGAGGCGGCGTTAGTTTGGTTATAGATACCTCCTCCCGAACTGCCGGATAAGTTGTTTGAAATTTCAATTTCAGAAGTTGCAGGAAACGTTAAAGCCACAGAGCCGTTATAGATACCGCCGCCGCCGTAGGAGGAGGTAGAAATCGCTCTATTGTTGTTTACGGTTAATTTTCCGAGAGCCGTTGCGGTAACGCTGCTTACGCCAAATGATATAGCTATACCGCCGCCACCATAAGAACCACGGGCAGTATTGTGAGAAACAGTAATATCGTTCAATAAGGTAAGAACGGCTCCGGATGGGGTACAGACGCCGCCGCCGCCGCCGCCGCCGTTGGCAATATTATGGGATATATTAACATTATCTAACGTAAGCCCGCTGCTTGCATAGACCCCGCCGCCGCCGCCGCCGGCTTCATTATAGCCAACGCTTGTATTGCTCAATGCAAGCGTGAAAGCACGTATACCTCCTCCATTGCCATTGGTTGCATAACTGCAAGTATCGAGATCAAAATCATAACCCGATTTGTTGTATGAGATGTTAACCTTGGAACTCTGAATGGTTAATGGGGCAGGAGTGTAAATACCGCCGCCATTACCACCGGTAAGGTTGTGCGTAATATCCACCTGAGCAGAAACAGGAATTGTTAACGGCAAATCAGATGGCCATATCCGGATACCGCCGCCACCGGCGTTTGGATCGCTATTTCTTATAGCTTTATTATGCGATACCGTTAATTTCGTATCATCCTCAATGGTAAAACTTTTACCCGAGAAAGTGTAAAGGTTTATGCCACCGCCTGTGTAATCAGCCTCATTATAAGAAACGTTTATATTACCATCTAAGGTCAACGAACCTTCGCAGTAGATACCTCCACCCATAGAACTGCTTTTATTTCCCGTAATGTTCACATTATTCTTCAATGTAAGATCATTTTTAGAGGCGATGCCGCCGCCGGGTCCACTTACATTATTGTAAATACTTACCGTATCCGCCTGTGAGAGAATGTCGCTGTAGGTGGCGCATATACCGCCGCCATAGCCGCCGGCTTCGTTGTTAAAGATAAATACGGAATCTGCAAGGAATAGCGGTCCATGTGAAAAAACGCCGCCGCCATAACCGTAAAACTGATCACATTCGAGGGTAGTAAAGTTATATCCCGCCTTGTTGTTGGAAATGTTGATGTTGCCCGATAGCGTTAAGGATGTTGCCGGACCCCGTCCTAAAATTCCACCGCCGCTTTCGCCGGCTAAATTGTCTGTAATGATGATTGTTGCAGTAGGAGGAAAGGATAATGATCCGTCCACCAAAATACCGCCGCCGCCGCCGGTGGCAACTATTGTACCCGCATGCCAAGGATCCGAACCGAAATGATATCCTGTTGCCCTATTATGGGTTACGGTTAATTTGTCAAGGTCGTCAAGATAGAAGTTCGTCCCATAAATACCGCCGGCGATAATGGCTTCGTTGTGAGTAACCGTTATATCACCTATTAAGGTTAGATCTTCTACGTTAATACCGCCGGCGCCGCCGGCAACATTGTGAGTAACTTCACAATTTTTTAAAGTAATCGTACCTCCGCAGATTCCACCGCCGCCGCCAAATCCACCGATAGTGTCGGAAACGACGCTATTGTAACTGAATATCGTGTTTTCTGCAGTAACTGTAGCGCCATATATTGCACCGATTCCGCCGCCATGAATAGAGGCGTTACCGATGATTTCACTATCTTTGATGTCTATGATAGGAGTGAAAGAACCGGGACCGTCGGAAATGCCGCCGCCGATACCGGTGGCGATGTTGCCTTCTCCTGCGGCGTTGCCACCGATAGTACCGCCGGTCATGGTCAACTCGACGCCACTAACGCGATTATCGCAATAAATACCGCCGCCATGACCGGTAACAATCTCTTTTCCTCCTATGCCGATGGCTTTGTTGCCGCTGATTTTCGTGCTATTGCCCGATATACTTACAATGCCGGATGTATGGATGCCGCCGCCATTGCCGGTCCAATTAGTTCCATCGCCATTGGCGGTGTTGCCGATGATGGAACTGTTATGGATATCTATAGTCGTCCCCTCACCGCCGTAAATCCCACCGCCGTTGAGGGCAGAGCAATATTGAATGACGGCGCCGTCGCCAACAGTAAGCGCCGCGCCGGAAGCATTCAGGAGAATTCCGCCGGCATGAGGCGTAGTGTCGTTCAGCGCCACTTTCGCGCTACCTTCGAGGCTACCGTCCAAGATCAGTTTTTCGAGCGTTAGGTCGCCCGAACCGCCTGTCAGCGTAAAATGCCGCTGACCGGCATTGCCCGAATATGCCGCCAAAGGAGCATAGATAGCAATGTTGTCATAAGCAGAAGATTTGATGGTAACGTTTCTGTTTACGCTTATAGTTGCATCGTCTTTGTCAATATAATCGTCATATCCGCAAAGCACCATGGTAGCATTAGCCACAGTGAGGTTTTCGGTGATACTGTGCGTCGTGGCTGACGTTTGCGAGTATATCGTTATCGTCGTCGGACCACCGGAGTTTTCCACTGCGGCTTTCAGACGTTGCCAGTCGGAGATAGGACACGCATCGCAATCGCCGGTGTTGCTTACCTCGACAGTAACCGGCATCCGGATGGACTCGCCCGTCAAGCAGATACTCGAAACCGCTATCTGAGATACCCATAACGTATAGTTGCCGGGAGTAGTCGTCGGAAAAGAAGTAGGCGGCGTGATGGGAGGAGATAGCGGATTATCATCGGCATACCAGCGTAACTCACAGCCCGAAGCGGTAGTAATGCCCGACAATGTTACAATATTAACATCTCCTGTATGAAAGCAAACCTCTACATCGTCGGTAATTATCGTGGGCGGCGGCGGATCGCCTTCGTCTAAGATCGTTATCGCCAGGGGTTCTATCTTGGGATTAGCACAGGCAGGAATGGTAACATATAATGTCTCATCATGCGGTAAACCGTCGGAGTAAACGCCCGGAAAACGGGGATATTGATCATTGAGACCACCCGGAGAATTATAATCGGGACCCGACCAACTATAAAGAGCATCAGGCGACAGCGAGAGCGCATTCAACTCCACCTCTTCGCCCGCACAATAGACGCCACCATTCTTGGTATAGGCTATATTGAGCGACTCTAATTTTTTCATTTCAACATTAGTAGCGTTATAACTCGGAGGATCGCACGAATCTTCTATATAAACCTCAAAAATACCGTTGTCTCCGCTGTTGCTGTCAACACCAAGAAACAAACAAGCATCGTAGGTCGGATCATCATATTGGAGTTCCTTAATAATCGCTTTAGTAACCGGATGCCGTAGCCAATATTTATATGGTGGAACGCCATTGATACCGTTGATGATGATATAACCCTCCGACTGGTCAACACACTTGTAAGCGTAGATATTATCGGGATCTATGGTAACATTCTCCGGATATACTACCTCTGTCTCGGTAATATAACAGTTCATCTCACAATCCATTATACGCATTCTTATTTTATAAGTGCCGGGTAACACTGCGTTGTAAATCACCGGAATGTTATTTTGATTGAGGAGCCAATTACGCACCTGAATCAAGCGCGTCGCCTGTGTTCCCGATGTTACCGTATAAGCCTGTACCCGAGGAATGCACACATCAATATTATGTTCCTCACATATAATTTGATAGTTACAATTTATCTGCACTAAAGACATTGAAGCATTATGTATCGATACATTTATTCCGAGGTTTCCCGGATTGGGTCGAATTTCCATTCCGTTACAGGTAATGGCAGTATTAAATTCATAATTACAGGGTACCTGGAACAGGGGAGATCCCCAAGTATACATCGCGGCAACACCTGTGTTAGTAGCCACCGGGCATCCCTGTGCCACAGTACATGTTAAGGTCTGTATGTCATTGGAACAGGGTTTTTGAACCGTAAACACATAAGTCCCCTCTATCAAAGGATGAACAGTATTTTCACCGGTGGTGGGGTTTGAAAGAGAAAAAGCCGTCGTCGATACGGTAGGAGGTTCGAGTATGGTATAGGTGGCTTCCGGCGTTCCCGGCACTCCTATGGGGAGTACAAAATTATCGGGACCCGATACATACGTTATCACCGCATTGACAAAATTGTCTGCTCCGGTAGGAGTAACCGTCATATAAATGTTTCCTCCTTCCCCGGCGAGACATTGGTTTTCCCATGGTTCTCCACCCATTGCTTCCACTATTATCGGATCGCCTATTGTTACCGTTGGCTGACTGAGCGAATATGATACCGGTGGAGCAGTCGCCGTATAGGACTGCGTCCAACTTCTGCAGGTGGTGGGATCGGCGCCGTTTTCCGTCAACCTTACGTGGTAGGTTCTTCCGGCTACAAATGGTACGTTGCTTATAGTAAACGAAGTAACTCCACATGCCGAACTTCCTGATATCCCTGAATTGACCCAAACACCCGGATTGCCTGCCTCTTCATAATATACCGTCCCTGTAGCAGCGCATATTTTTGGAACATTGGCCGAATTCCCTTTGTTTCCGGTGAACGATATGGTGCAATTAGTTGTATTTGGCGATGTAGTCATGGTGAAAGGCGTTATGGTGCAGAGGGCGGTCGTGTTTACCGTAAAGGTTTTTTCGGAACCCGGGCAACTTAACGGTCTCAGGCGAATTTGTAGGACATCGCCGTCGCAGCAAAATTGGTAATAGGGTATGTCTAATTGACATGAAAAGGTAGCAGAAGCCGTTCCGTCATAATCCCGAATACAGACTCCATTGCGATAAACAGCATGTTCGTAATACCCGTAGGTATAATAGTGTGTCCAATTGCCAGTATTTGTACGGGTTATACTTAGTCCATAACCACAGGTAGAAGTTGTTGATGCGGAAAAAGTTGGGTTTCCTACCATATCGCCGCTCAGCGTCCCTACCGTGACAGTTTTGGTAACATTACTGGTGGGGCAAGCATCCGTAATATTGACGGTATAAGTTCCGGCAGGGAGGTTGGGTATGGTATAGGAGGTGGAGGTGGAAGTAAACACCGTCTGACCGGAATATCCGCCGGAGATGGGCGTCAGCGTAATCGTAGCAGGCTGCGTCATACTGGTCATACTGATGCTAATTCCGCCTGTATGGGTAGGACAAGTCAGCGCCGGAACCGTGGTGTAGGTAAAATCTAAAGTCAAGGGGCTTGCCGGCACGACAACGGTTAACGGTAGCGTATTGCCGCATTTATCGTCGGCTTCGAAATAATAGGTGCCGGCAACGAGACCGCTTATAGCAGCGTTCCCTGTGGTTGCGTTGGGTGTTACAGTAGGCCACGATTGCGCTCCCACATAACCTGTCGGAATGGGCGCCACTAACTTGAGGGAAAAAGTATGTCCTAATGGCTCATAATGCAGCGTAACCATTCCGTTGTTTGACCCGCACGTAGGCAGGCTGGGGTTGTTGGCGATAGTCGCCACGTTAAAGACAAAAGCGCTGGCGTTGGGAACGTTAATGGGTGTGTTGGTAATAGGAGTGCCGCAGGCATCTGTGATAGTTATGCCATAATTGCCGGGATAAAGATTGTTTATTGCGTGCGACCCTGTTATATTCCACGGCGCCGGTATGATATATCCTGCGGGAGCGCTTATAATTTCAACTTTATAAGGACTCAGTCCGCCGGCAGGTACTACGGTGATTGACCCGTTGTTGCAACTGGCAGCGACAATGGTAGTGGGTTGTGGAAAATCGAACGGAGTTCCTGTTGTTGTTAAGGTAAATGTGGCGGATGTTCCACTGCCACAGTAATCAGTGCCGTCTAACTGATAATATCCAACGGGCAAGTTGTTGAGCGTGTAGGAACCTGCCGCATCGTACGTTACCGTTGTCCCTTGTAACCCTGAGCCGGCAGGCGCAATGGCATATTTAAGTTCAAAGGGCGGAATGCCGGAAAAGGCGATGTTCGCTGATCCGTTTTTCCCGCAGCCCGCGTATGTGGGTTGCGTTTGACCGGTAGAACCAAATCCGAACGTTTTGTAATCGGTGCCTACCGTTGCCGTAGTAGAGATTCCCGAAACATTCCAAACCGGATTGTTGGGATCAAAAGTCCCCGACCCTTTGCAAAAAGCTCTGAACTCTACCGTATAGGAGCCGGAAGGCAGGTCAGGGGAAGTCTTCGGGTTCCCTGAACTCCATGAGGTCCAGTCAATCACCACCAATCCCCCCGGATTTGTTATAACCCTGAGTTGTGAGGTGTCAATAGTAATATTCGGCAGGTTGACGCCACTCAACGTAACCGTAATATTACCATCGTTAAGACATTGTACCGGCTTTATGCCGGTTACCGCCATGGTAATATTGGTGCAACTCTGCGCCCACGCGCTTCCTGCGCCGAAAGCGATCATCAGGGCTACGAATAGCGCCATCATTACCCGCATGGGATTGCGGGTAATGCCCGCAATGACGTTTCCGCCATGATTTGCATGATTTCTACCATTAGTATTCTTGCAAAAGTTTGCGCTTTCTGCGCTGAGCGCACTTGAAGTGAGCGCCATTTCTCCGTGCTGCATCGCAGCAAAATCATAAAATTTCTTCATTTTTTATATTTTTAATTATTAATAGTTACCAAATTGTTAAATAAACTTCTAAATTTGTTAAATCTTTAAATAATGTATCGTAATACTCCCCTGTACATACACTCCCTTTGCATTGCGATAGGTATAGTTTCGCTGCATGGTCATGCCGTTTTCTCCGTCAACCATGGGGTTGAAGAAGACGGGCATGTCGGACGGGGTTGTTTTAAAGGTGGTGTGGTCGTTTTCGCGCTCTGCTTCCAAATCAATGAAAATCAGCGAGTTGTCTTCTGTACTGAGCGCCGTAAACGCCTCTTTCGGCTCACCCGACGCCAATTCGAGCGTCGTTACGTCGGTAACGGGATCGATGCGTATCGCCAGCGGGATGTTGGCGAACCGCGCCTCGCTGCTCAACGCCTCCTTCGTGAGGTCGCGCACGGCGTAAGCATCGTTGGAGTTCAATGCCCGCTCCTGCGTCTGAGCCCGCTCAAACGTCCATTCGCCGTAAAATTCAAAACTGATGAGCCTCGTCTGTGCCGAAACACCGCCCACAAAACCAAAAAACAGGCAAGACGCCAATACTAATACCGGTATCGCCTTCATTGCTGAATGGTAAAATTTCTTCATAGGATTAACACAATTACCCTTCGCGGTAACTATGCCAACAGCTGCGCTAAGCGCAGTTGAAGCACACTTTTTCTTCATCTTTCTAACTTTTAAATTATATTATATTATTATCGCTATTATCAATAAGATAAAACCGCGGCAAAAGTACACAATTTAGCAATACAAAAGGTAATTTTTTTAAACTTTTTTTAAGACAAAAAAGCATTTCTCCGCTAACTCGTTGATAATAAGTTTGTAGCGCTGGTGATTTTTTTCTTTTCAGGGCGCATTTTCTGATTTTTAGACACGAATTACACGAAATACACTAAGTTTTATGGCACGAATGATGACTGATTTTCGCTGCTTGGGGTGAAAATTTGGGAAAAATGCGAAGAAAGAGGACTACGAATTTTTTTTTAGCATGGTATGGGCAATGGCTTTCGCCCTTTCAGGGCTGATAGGATTGGCTGGGTTTTCTATTCATCGGCTCACTTCGAGTGAGCCGATGAATCTGATTAACCACTAATTTTTCTTGTTAGCCACTAATTTTTCTTTCCCCTCTTTCGGGGGTGAAAGGAGGGGACACGAATTGAGAAGATAATCATGCTAATCCTTTAATTTTGAAAATTTTTAATGCGTTTGACCTGGGGGGCTGGCAATTCCCGTTTTCTGTTAATTTTCAATTTTCCACTCTCAACTCCGCAATCCGAGCGATCAGTTGTTTTTTTTCGGCTTCTGCGGCTTTGAGTTTGGCTTCTGCGGCTTCTTTTTCGGCTTTGAGTTTGGTACGTTCGGCTTCGCCTTTTTCCAAACCTATCGCTTCGCCTTTTTCCAAACCTATCGCTTCGCCTTTTTCCAAACCTTTTTTCAAGCCTTTTGCTTCGCCTTGTATTTCGCCGTCGGAGAAAGCAGTGCGCATCTCGCTGTCGCGGATGACCCTGTCTTTCACCTCGCGTTGGTACTGCCTTTTCTCTCTCTCGGTGAGATTGTCGTATGCCAACTTTTTACGGGCTTGCTCTATGCCTTGCGCTGTGAAGTCGTCCCGTATCTTGTTGTTTTTCAGGTAGTAGATCCATTCGTCTAAGGTGTCTTTGGCAACGTCGTCGAAGTTGTTGACTTTCAAGATGTAGTATTCGGGGTACAACTCGCCGACAAACTCTTTTTTGTAAACAGTGCGCTGTCTTTTGTCTAATCGCAGTTCGTCGTGGGTGTGCAGTCCGGTGAAGTTGGTGATGCCGTGATAGACATAGTCTTTCCCTACGCCAAGGTCGAAATAGACAATGTTGATGGAATAGACTTTGCGAACCTTGCTGTAGGCGTCGCCTTCATACATGTAGTCGGTGACGGACTTGCTCACGCCGTAGAGCATGCGTTTGAAGTAGTCGTCCTCGCCGTAAAACTGCATCTCGATGATGACGATCTCTTTTTTGTCGGCTTCGACTAAGATGTCCACTCTGTTGTATTTGTCGTTTTCGTCCGTCTGGTTCCCGTCGCTCTCGCCAATGCTCTTGATGACAATCTTGCGGCGAAGTAATTCACTCAAAAAACCCTCCAACACCTCAAAGTTGGCTTTCTGCCGGAGCAATCGCTTCATCGCCCAGTCGAAAGATATCATGCCGCGTATCCGTACTTCCTTCATAATCTTTAAATTTTTAAATTATTTTGTGCAAAGATACGACTTTTTGTTACAACAATACTTTTGTACTCGTTTTTTCGTTACCATATTATTTATAAGAGTTTTTTGATGAAGAAAATTGCAGTTTTATTCTCATTTCTGATCTGTTTTGTTGCCGGTTACGCACAACAACTCACCGAGGTTTACGGTCGCATTATCAACCCCGAAGGGAATCCCGCCATCGGCGCACATGTCGGTATTGTGGGCGTTTCGGGAGGCGTGGCGACCAACGATAAGGGATACTATTCCTTGCCCGTCAAGAATTTCGACTCCATTGTTCTGTTTGTGAGTTACTTGGGGGCGGAGACCCATCGGGAGCCATTGTTCATCAAAAGAGGCGTCCGTTTGCAGGTGGATATTATGCTGAAACCCGATTCCAAACTTCTGGAAACGGTTGTCATCGAAGAGCGCGGCTTGCGCGAGACCACCATGAACCGTCTTCCCGTAACGGCGGCGGAGGTCGTTCCGTCCATGTCGGGAGAGGGAATTTTTTCCATCGTCAAATCGCAGGTCGGGGTGTCGTCCAACAATGAGTTGAGTTCCCAATACAACGTGCGGGGCGGCAATTACGACGAAAACCTTGTTTACGTCAATAATGTTGAGATATACCGTCCGACGTTGGTTCGCTCGGGTATGCAGGAGGGATTACCGTTTGTCAACGGCGACCTGACGCAGAATATCGTCTTCTCGTCGGGCGGTTTTCCGGCAAAATATGGCGACAAAATGTCATCGGTTTTGGATATTCAGTACAAGCAACCGGAGTCTTTCGGCGGCTCGGTGGAGGGAAGTCTGCTGGGCGCAAAGATGCACGTAGAAGGCGCAACGAAAAGTAAAAAGTTCAACTATCTGATGGGGGCGCGTCAAAAATCGAATCAATATATTCTGAAAGGATTGCAAACCAAAGGAGACTACAAACCCTCGTTTACCGACGTACAACTCAATCTGAACTGGCATCCATCCAAGAAATGGAGTCTTTCGGGATTGGGCTAT
This sequence comes from Bacteroidales bacterium, assembly GCA_009777825.1. Classification (GTDB taxonomy): domain Bacteria; phylum Bacteroidota; class Bacteroidia; order Bacteroidales; family WRLA01; genus WRLA01. The sequence goes on along the minus strand of WRLA01000026.1, from coordinate 24,802 downwards.
TATTCCCGCAATGTGTTCAAATTCGTCCCTTCCACCCGCGAAACCAACTTCGGAACGCTACAAAACGCTTACCGTCTGACGGTTTACTATGAAGGTCAGGAAGTTACGCGGTACGACTGCTACCTCGGTTCCGTTTCCGCCACCTACAAACCCAATGCCAACCTGAGTTTGAAATTCATCGGAACGGCGTACCAAAGCATTGAAAGTGAGACGTATGACGTTCTCGGAGAATACTGGCTCGGCAGATTGGATACCGACATGGGACAGTCATCTTTTGGCGACGTGTTGCGTGCCGAAGGCATCGGCGCCTACTTGGAACACGCCCGAAACAAAATGGACGCCATCGTCGCCAACGGAGAACATTTGGGAAATTATCACACGGGAAACAGTTTTTTACAGTGGGGCGTCAAATTCCAATACGAAGACATTCTCGACAGGATGAGCGAATGGAAGATGATAGATTCGGCAGGGTTTACCATCCCCAGCGTTCCCGATTCGGTCGGCTATAAAGACCCGTCGTTACATCCCAATTCACTTGTTTTACAAGATGTTGTAAAAACGGATGACCATTTGACGTCGAACAGAATCAGCGCTTTTCTGCAAAATACATGGTCGTGGAACGATGCGGGCGTTCAGTTAGTTCTCGGCGTGCGTGCGCAGTATTGGAACATCAACGAACAACTTACGTTAAGTCCGAGAGCCAACATCTCATACCATCCGGTCAACTGGGAAAAGGATATTTTGTTCCGATTTTCGACGGGGATATACCATCAGCCACCGTTTTATAAGGAACTGAAAGACATGCAAGGCAACATCAACCGCAATGTGAAGGCGCAGGAGTCCGTTCATTTTGTTTTGGGTTCCGACTGGAACTTGAAATTTTGGAACCGTCGCTTCAAATTCATCACCGAAGCCTATTACAAATATCTGAACAACATCGTCCCGTATGTCATTGAAAATGTGAGCATTCGCTATCTTGGAAACAACATGGCACAAGGATACGCCACCGGTCTCGACTTAAAACTCGAAGGCGCTTTCGTTCCCGGAACTGAAAACTGGGTCGGTCTCTCCATCATGCAAACGGAACAGAAAATCGTTAAAAACTATGTCGTTGACGGAAAGGAAGTTGTAACCGGATACTTCCCCCGTCCAACCGACCAGCGAGTCAATTTCAACCTCTATTTCCAAGATTACATCCCCTCCGCCCCGACATGGAAAGTATTTCTCAATCTGGTCTTCGGAACAGGACTTCCGGCAGCGTCGCCCAAAGACCCGCTCAACACCTCCGACCTGCGCATGCCCGGATATAAACGCGTGGACATCGGGTTTTCAAAACAGTTGATAAGCGCACATACCGTCTTTTCAGCCAAAAACCCGCTCAAAGTACTCAAAACAATGTGGATTTCGGCGGAAGTGTTCAACCTGATGGATTTCCGAAACGTCATCTCATATACCTGGGTGCAAGATGTGTCTGGCAACATTTTCGGTGTACCGAACTACCTCACTCCCAGACAGTTAAATGTGCGATTAGCGATTACTTTTTAATATTTTATCACCTTTGGAACCGCTTATAGAGATATGGATGCCTTGTTAACATTTGTCCTCGTAGTCTTACTGATATTTTTCATACTGCGCCTGTTGTTTCCGGTTCTTATCCGTCTGTTTATCAGACGGGTAACGGGTTTCAATGCACATAACCATCAACGTCCAAACCAAAACATCGCCTACAAAAAAGGCGAAACAACCATCATCTCGCACGGCGAAGAACGCTCCGAAGTACCGAAAGAACTTGGGGATTATACGGACTATGAGGAGGTTAAAAATTGAAAGTGATTAATTATGACACCGAAAATGAAAAATAGTTTTGACGGGCTGATAGATAATATTTATCAGACACATTGCATCTTACAGGAAAATGCAGCAAAAGCCATCAATTATAATTTAACAGTCCGTAACTGGCTGATTGGCTGTTATATTGTAGAATTTGAACAGAATGGAGACGACAAAGCAAAATATGGCGCTAAGTTATTAGAAGAGATGGCTGTTAGACTGAAAAACAAAGGATTAAAGGGTTTGCATCGGCGAGCATTAAACACATGTAGAATATTTTACATGACATATCAAAGAATTTGGCTAACATTGTCAGCCAAATTGCAACACATTGGATATTTTGACCTTATTTCTACTGCTGCAAATCAAATAAACATTCGGCTGACATTGTCAGCCAAATTGGAAGAAGAGATGGTCTTGCCTTCCGAGTTACTGTTATCTCGGTTAAGTTATTCACATTTTATAGAATTGATAAGAGTTGATGATTCGTTACAGAGATTGTTTTACGAGGTTGAAACAATTAAAAACAATTGGAATATTAGGGAATTAAGGCGAGCCATTGATACCCAATTAGCTTTCCGAACAACAATGTCCACAAACAAAGCGTCCATCATTGCAAAAATCAAAAACCTCAAACCTGCTACCAACACTGAAATCATACGAAACCCCATTATCATGGAATTCCTTGATTTGGAAGAAAAACCTGAGTACAGCGAAACGGATTTGGAACAACAAATCCTCACCCATTTACAGCAATTTTTGGTTGAATTGGGAACAGGCTTTTGTTTTGAAGCGCGACAGAAACGTATCACTTTCAACAATAAACATTACCGTATAGACTTGGTTTTTTACCATCGAATACTGAAATGCCACGTTTTGATTGATTTAAAGGTTCATGAATTTGACCACGCCGACGCGGGACAGATGAACCTGTACCTCAACTATTACAAAGCCAACGAGATGAGCGAAGGCGACAATCCGCCCGTCGGCATCATTTTATGTGCCGACAAGGACGATACTTTGGTAGAATATTCCATCGCGGGTATGGATGACCATTTATTTGTTTCGAAATACCTGGTTAATTTGCCTAAAAAGCAAGTTTTAGAAGAATTTATAAAAAGGGAGATTGAAAAGTAATTAAATAATAAATAACATGATTAAACATTTTTCTTTTAAAAACCTATTACCTTACTTCGCCGCCATCATCATTTTCATGGCGTTGGCGTTGGCGTATTCCAGTCCTGTTGTCGAGGGCAAGCGTCTGAAACAGAACGACATAACCCAATACGAAGGCGCCTCAAAAGAACTTCGAGACTTTCACAAAGAGACCGGAGAATATTCACAATGGACAGGCTCCATGTTCAGCGGGATGCCTTCCTACCAAATCAGTGTGAGCGCCACAGGCAATAAAATAAAGCCGGCTGCCGGCTACGTTTTCGGAAACAAGTGGCTGCCTTATCCTGTCAGCGTTGTGTTTCTCTACTGTCTCGGATTCTTCGTATTGTTGCTGGTGTTGCGCGTCAACCCGTGGCTTAGTTTGGTGGGCGCGGTTGCGTTTGCTTTTTCGTCTTATTTCTTTATCATTTTGGAAGCGGGGCATGTTACCAAGTCGTTTGCTATTGCCTATATGCCTTTTGTGGTGGCGGGGATCGTGCTGTTGTATCAGAAAAAATACCTTTGGGGGACGACACTCACGACGCTTTTCATGGCGTTGGAGTTGGGCAGCAATCACCCGCAGATAACTTATTATCTGGGACTTTGTATGATTGTTTTCGGTATTTCCGAATTTATCAACGCCACACTGAAAAAGACGTGGAAGCCGTTTTGGCTTTCTACCGGATGTTTGGTTTTTGCGTTGGGTATCAGTTTTGGCGTCAATGCCAACCTCTTACTTCCCACGTATGAATACTCCAAAGAGACCATCCGCGGAAAAAGCGAACTGACCTCCAATCAGGAAATCCGCACCTCCGGCTTGGACTTGGACTACGCCACCCAGTGGAGTTACGGAAAAACGGAAACGTTTACCTTAATGATTCCGGACTTTATGGGCGGCGCCAACGCGCGTACACCGGGAAGAAGTTCCAACGTATATGACGCCTGTATTCAAAACAATGTTTCCAAACAACAGGCAGCGCAAATCGCCGACGGCTTGCCCATGTATTGGGGGGCGCAGCCTTTCACCAGCGGTCCGGTCTATGTGGGCGCTATCGTCTGTTTTCTGTTCGTTTTGGGACTTTTCATCGTAAAGGGGCGATACAAATGGTGGCTGCTGATAGCGACTGTTTTATCCGTTTTTTTGGCGTGGGGTAAAAATTTTATGCCGTTCACCGAATTTTTCATGCACTACATCCCCGGATACAACAAGTTCCGCGCTGTGTCCATGACTTTGGTCATCGCCGAACTCACCATACCGCTCTTAGGATTTTTGGCTTTGAAGAATATCTGGGACGGAACAATTGAAAAAGCAAAGATGGTGAAAGGTGTGATATGGTCGCTCGGCATTACAGGAGGGTTGTGTTTGATTTTTGCGCTATTTAAAGGGGCGTTTTTCGATTTCAGCGCCGCTTCCGACGCTCAATATGGCTTGCCCGAGTGGCTGATTGGCGCTTTGGAAGACGACCGCGCCGCCATGATGACAAAAGACGCTTTGCGCTCATTGCTGTTTATCGGGCTGGCTGCGGCAACCATCTTGCTCTATCTGAAAGAGAAAATGAATAAAACGCTTTTGACCGTAGCGCTCGCCGTATTGATTCTCGGCGATATGTGGACTATCAACAAACGCTACGTCAACGACAGCCATTTCGTCTCTCAAAAAGCGTTGAAAAAGCCGTTTGAACTGACCCGTGCCGACAAACAGATTTTGGAAGATAAAGACCCCAACTTCCGCGTTTTCAACCAGACCGTCAGCCCGTTTAACGACGCCACAACCTCTTACAACCACAAATCCATCGGCGGCTATCACGGAGCAAAACTCCGTCGTTATCAAGACATTATTGACCGACACCTGTCGAAAGGGAACATGGACGTCTTCAACATGCTGAACGCCAAATACTTCATCTCCCGCACTCAGGACGGGACGCCCATGGCGCAACGAAATCCCGAAGCGCTCGGCAACGCATGGTTCGTTGACGATTACCTGATGGTGGAAAACGCCGACGAGGAAATCGCCGCCTTGGACAGTTTCAATCCTGCCACAACAGCGGTCATCGACCAACGTTTCGACAAACAGTTGGAAGGCTTTGTATTTCAAAAAGATTCGGCGGCGTTAATCGTTTTTGAAACGTATAAACCGAACCATCTGAAATATACAACAATCGCCAATACGCCTCAGATGGCGGTATTTTCCGAAGTATATTACGACAAGGGATGGAACGCCTATATTGACGGTAAACTCGTTCCGCATTTCCGCGCCAACTACATCTTACGAGGAATGGTGGTGCCGGAAGGAGAGCATGTCATCGAGTTTAAGTTTGAACCGAGAATATTCCGAATGGGCGAGGCTCTCTCCTTTACTTTTTCCATGCTGGTTTTTGCTATGATTGCGGCGGCGGTAAGTTATTCAATGATTAAAAAATTCCGTACCTTTGCACAAAAATAATTTAAAGATTTAATTATGAAAGAGGTGAAAATCCGCAGCATGATTTCGTTTGATTGGGCGATGAAGCGCCTGCTCCGTCAGAAGGCAAACTACGAGGTCTTGGAAGGCTTTCTGAACGAGTTGCTTCGCCGCAAAGTCGTCATCAAGAGTATCGGCGAGAGCGCCAGTAACAAAACGAAGAAAAACGACAAATCCAACAGCGTCGACATCTTAGTTGAAGCCGACAGCAAAGAGATAGTAATCATCGAACTGCAGTTTTATGGTCAGGACGACTACTTCAAACGGATGCTCTACGGCGTGAGCAAGTTCATCGCCGACTACATGCACAAAGGCGATGCCTACGATACAGTTCGCAAGGTCTATTCTATCAACATCGTCTATTTCGACCTTGGCGTAGGTAGAGACTATGTCTATCACGGCATCACCAACTTTACCGGACTGCACACGCACGACGAACTGCAACTTGCCGAGAAACAGCGCGCTCTTTACGAAAAAGAGTTTGCCGGCGACTTGTACCCCGAATACTACATCTTGAAAGTGAACAACTTTGACGACGTTGCCAAAGACACCTTAGACGAATGGATCTACTATCTGAAAAACAACAAGATACGGGATGACTTCACCGCACAAGGCTTAGAGCAAGCCCGTAAAACTTTGGCATACGACAACCTCAGCGAAGAGGAAAAAAGAGAGTACGAACGTGAGCTAAAAGACAGAATCAACCGCGACAGCGAAATAAACACAGCCTTCACCGATGGCGAAATAAAAGGGTTAAAGAAAGGACGCGCCGAAGGCGAAGCGAAAGGATTGAAAAAAGGATTGAAAAAAGGCGAAGCCATCGGCATCGAAAAAGGCGAAGCCATCGGCATCGAAAAAGAACGGATACAAGTCGTCCTCAACTCCCACCGCGCCGGCATCCCCGTACCCACCATCGCAACCATCACCAACCTCTCCAACGAGCAAATTACCGAAATTCTGAAACGAGTTGAGAGTTGAGAGTTGAGAGTTGAGAGTTGTCCCGTCATTGCGAGCGTAGCGAAGCAATCCAGAAAATTCGTAGCCATTCGTGCATTCGTGGCAAAAAAAACCGCAAAGAATAAAAGTCTTGTGTCTAACAGTCTTGTGTCTAACAGTCTCACATCTCAAATCTCACAATCTCACGTCCCATTCAATTATTCAGTAAATCTCGTGTAATCCGAAAATTTTATTTACTTTTGCACGATGTATATGAAACCTGTTTCCGTCATTATTTGCACCTACAACCGTAGTGATTATATTTCAAAAGCGTTGAGCAGTCTGGCGCAGCAAACGCTTCCGGTTGACCAATACGAAATCATTATCGTCAACAATAACAGTACCGATCATACCGACGCTTTGTGTAACGCTTTTTTACAGGAGCACCGTGATCTGAATTGTTTCTATTTCATTGAAAAACAACAAGGTTTGTCTTACGCCCGCAATCGTGGTATTGCAGAGTCATCCGGCGACGTTTTGGTATTCATGGATGACGACGCGCAAGCCGATACCAACTATCTACAGGAAATCCGTCGGTTTTTTGACGCCACTCCCGACGCAGAAGCCTGTGGAGGACGAATCTATCCCGACTTTGAATCGAAGAGACCCGACTGGATGTCCCGTTTTTTACTTCCGCTGACTTCTACCATTGATAAAGGAAATAAAATCAAGTTGTTCACAGGGACAAAATATCCCGTAGGCGCCAATATGGCTTTCAAAAAAGAGGTGTTCCAAAAATATGGCATGTTCAACACCGATTTAGGCAGAAAAGGAAATAATTTGGACGGCTCGGAAGAAAAAGACATTTTCTTAAAAATCAAAAAAGACAAAAAAAAGATATACTACCTGCCGTATGCCATTGTAAAACACCAAGTTCCCAATAAACGGCTAACTTTTGATTTTTTCAAACGACAGGCTATCGGCATCGGGAAAAGCGAACAAATACGCACACGAGCCATCTCTTCATCAGCATACTTTCGGTTTTCTTTAAAAGAAATCGCAATAAAATGGAGCGTAAGTGTTATTCTTGCCGGTTATTACCTTGTGTCGTTCCGTCCCAAAAAAGGATGGAAGTTGCTTCAATTTCGCTGGTATGTAAGCAAAGGATTACTTTTTTATCACGAAAAATCTTTATCACCATGAAACCATATCAATTTATCGCAAAGACATTAGCCGGCTTGGAAGAGGCGTTGGCGCAGGAACTGACCGCGCTGGGAGCGCAGGAAGTGAAACCTGTCGTGCGCGGCGTTTCGTTTTCCGGCGACAAGGCGCTGATGTACAAAGTGAACTATCAATCGCGTTTTGCGATTCGTATCTTATTGTTTATCAAGTCTTTCCCTGTGAAAAACGAACGGGAGTTGTATCAATCCATCAACCAAATGGCGTGGGAGAACTACATGGACAGTTCCAAGACCTTAGCCGTTGACGCCGTAACGCAACATCCGAAGATGACCCACTCGCTCTTTATTGCGCAGTTGGCAAAAGACGCTGTCGTGGATCGTTTTCGCAATCGGGAAGGCGTGCGCCCTTCGGTGGATCTGGATTCGCCCGATTTGCGTATTCACGTCCATTTAGACCAGAACGGCGCATCTATTTCGTTGGATAGCAGCGACATACCGCTTTTCAAACGTGGATACCGCGTCGGAGCGATGGAAGCGCCTATCAACGAAGTCTTAGCCGCCGGATTGCTGGAACTGAGCCGGTGGGACGAAAAAACGCCCCTCTTCGACCCCATGTGCGGAAGCGGAACGTTCCTCATCGAAGCCGCCATGAAAGCAACAAAAACACCCGCCGGCAAGTTCAGAAGTTCGTTCGGGTTTATGAAATGGAACGACTTCGACGAGAAACTGTGGGACAAAGTGAAAACCGACGCCGAAGCGCTCATCGTCCCGTTGGAAGTTGAGATAAAAGGAAGCGACGCCTCCCGAAAAACAATCACCATGGCGCGACGCAACCTGCAACAAGCCGGATTTGCCGAAAACATCCAAACCGAATGGCAAGACTTTTTCCAACAGGAAAAAAACTTCTCAGGTTTCATTATCACCAACCCGCCCTACGACGAGCGGATGAAACTGTCCGACTTGGAGGAGTTTTACCGAAACATCGGAAGTACCTTCAAACACCTCTGCACCGACTCCGAGGCGTGGATCATTGTCAGCAGTCCCGACGCCATGAACGCTATCGGACTGCATCCATCCCGAAAAATCAAGGTTTTCAATGGAAGTATCGAATGTCGGTTTTTGAAATATACTGTTTATCAGGGGAGTAAGAGGGATGGATGATAAATTTAACCCAGCACATTTTTCATCTTATCTAAGTTGTGTTTCACGCTAGCGTCGTAGCAGTTGCCGGCGTAATAGAGGATAAAGCCGCCCAGGAGGTTTTTGTCAATATGTTCTTGTAACTCTATGCGGTTTTTTCCGGTTGCCTGGCGCACTTTTGCGATAATCTGCTGTTTCATGTTGTCGGGCATGTTGACGGCAGTTTTTATTATTGCCTGCACGATGCCGTTTTGTTCGCGATACAGTTCAACAAACTGATGTACGATATAAATCACCAACTTGCTGCGTCCTTTGCGAATCAGCAATGTAAGAAATTTAATGGTAAGTTCCTGAAAATGAGCAGTAAAGAGTTTATTTATCAGTCGGGATTTTGTTTTATCGTCAACTTGCGGAGTTGTCAGGAAGTTGCGGAGTTCGTACGATTCCATCAGCAGGTTTTGCATCTCCTGCATGTCCGCATAGACGGCGTCGGTCAGATGTTGTTCGTTGCTCAGTTCGATGAGCGCCTTGGCATACCGTAAGGATACTATGTTAAAAGCCATAATTTACAAGGTTGTGATAATCAACTAATTCAGTTCCATTTCATCTACAAGTGTTTGCGCAAATTCCGTTGCTTTCTGTTCCGATTTCAACTGCTCTCGCAATATTTTTGAGGCTATTTCGACGGAGATGTCAGCCACGTCTTTTTTTAGTTCCGCAAACGCTAAATGTCGTTCACTTTCAATGCGTTCTTGCGTCTCTTTCAGCAGTTGCTCCGATTTTTTACGAGCCTCATCTTTCATCTCTTGTAGTTTTTGTGCGCGGGTCTTTTCGATTTCGTCGAGCATCGCTACATATTTTTCGTTGTTCTGCCTGAGTTGTTCTTTGTTTTGTTCGTCCAATACGGCTGCTTCTTCGCGTGCTTTTTCGGCTTCGTTCAGCGCATTTTCGATAGATTCTTCTCTGTTTTTCAACATCTTAAGTACCGGTTTCCAAGCATATTTGCGTAAAATAAGCAGCAGGATGAGAAAGGAAACCGCCATCCAAAATATCAATCCGATTCCGGGAGTTACTAATTCCATGAGGTATCTTAATTTAATTTATCTTATTTTATCATTTTTTACAACATTTTCAGCCATGCGACCTCCTGTTCCGTCAAGAAACGGTGATGTCCGCGCTTGACATCTTTTTTGGTCAAGTTGGCAAAGATGACGCGGTCTAACTTCACCACTTCATAACCCAACTGTTCAAAAATACGTCTCACAATGCGGTTTCGACCGGAATGTAACTCCATCCCTATCTCTTTCTTGTCGTCTCCATTGCCGACATATGTGATGACGTCGGGTTTGATGAAACCGTCGTCCAGTTCAATGCCACCGGCTATTTCCTGCATATCTCTATTGGTCAACACTTTATCCAAGTGGATATGATAGACTTTCCGGATGTTTCCCGACGGGTGCGTCAACTTTTTCGCCATGTCGCCGTCGTTGGTAAAGAGCAGCACTCCGGTTGTGTTTCTGTCAAGTCGTCCGACGGGGAGGATGTTCTCTTTGCAGGCGCGTCCTACCAACTCCATCACGGTTTTGCGTTTCTGAGGGTCGTCGGTGGTTGTGATATAGCCTTTGGGCTTGTTGAGAAGAAGATAGACCGGACGCTCAAAACTGATGAGTTGGTCGCTAACATGAACCCTGTCTTCCTTAGTAACTTTAACGCCCATTTCGGTAACGAGAGCGCCATTTACCTTTACCTCTCCTGTGGCAATCAACTCGTCGGCTTCCCGTCGCGAACAGATGCCGGAACGGGCGATATAGCGATTGAGACGTATGGCGCCTTTGATTTCCGCATTGTGTTCTTTCCGTGCGCCGCCGCGACGAGGCTTTTCGTCGTCATGGGGTCTATCGTCGAAACTGCGGGATGCTCTGCGCGGTTTTCTATCTTCCTGAAAATCATCATCGAAACTGCGGGAAGTTCTGCGCGGTTTTCTATCTTCAAATCTGTCCGTATCGTTTCCGTACTCTTTCCGTGCGCCGAAACCGCGACGAGGTTTATCGTCGTCATGGGGTTTATCGTCGAAACTGCGGGAAGTTCTGCGCGGTTTTCTATCTTCAAATTTATCCGTATCGTTGCCGTACTCTTTCCGTGCGCCGAAACTGCGACGGGGTTTATCGTCGTTATGGGGTTTATCGTCGAAACTGCGGGAAGTTCTGCGCGGTTTTCTATCTTCGAATCTATCCGTATCGTTGCCGTACTCTTTCCGTGCGCCGAAGCCGCGACGGGGGTTATCGTCGTCATGGGGTTTATCGTCGAAACTGCGGGACGTTCTGCGTGGTTTTCTATCTTCGAATCTATCCGTATCGTTGCCGTACTCTTTCCGTGCGCCGAAGCCGCGACGGGGTTTATCGTCGTCATGGGGTTTATCGTCGAAACTGCGGGACGTTCTGCGTGGTTTTCTATCTTCAAATCTATCCGTATTGTTTCCGTACTCTTTCCGTGCGCCGAAGCCGCGACGGGGTTTTTCGTCATTGTAGGATTTGCCGGCATTCCCTCTGTCGGTCTTCCGGTCTTGCGGTCTTCCGGTTTTGCGGTCTTGCGGTCTTGCGGTCTTCCGGTCGCCGGAGTCCGTTTTTTTATTTGGGCGTTGTTGCATATCTTTTTAAAGGAAGTTTTTGATAATGAAGTGGTTATTATTTCTTTTTGCTTTCGTCATTTTCTCGAAAGACGAGGCGTATGCTTTTAAGTCCTTCAAAATAAAACAGTTCGCTTCGTTGGATGAGTTCGAAAGTCCATGTTCCCTCTTTGCCGAAAACAAACTGGTTGCGCAACAACTGACTGAAATGCAATATGTTGCCTTCCGCTTTGCCTTTGAATCTTCCGTCGGCGCTTTTTAAAAAGACGTTATATTCTGCCGAACGTTCATCCACAGGGGAATAGGCAATGACGTCCATTTTAATTGAATTGCGATAGATGTCGGGCGTGTGGTCAATCTCGACAAAGAAGTCAAATTTTTTACCGACATAATTCTTGGGGATTTCAAAGGTGAGGGTTACAAATTTGTCAGCCGACCATTGTTCATCCGGAAAGATGTACTCCTGCGAAAGGACGCGCTCGCGCTTGCACGACGGGATAAATATCAAAATAGTGCACAAAACAGCGATGATGCCGACTAAATTCCAAATATTCTTGTTCATCTTTATTTCTGATAAATTGATTTTGTCTAAAAAAGGGTGCAAAGATACGTTATTTTTTCTTCCCAAACAGTTTTCTCTCCTCCCCTTTAAGCAATCGTTTGATATTTTTCAGATGTGTTATGGGGATAAACACGGCAATGGCGACGGAAAAAATCACTTCTGAGACCTCTACAGAAGAGAGTGAAGAAAAAGTTTCGGGGAGCGACATCATAAACGGCGCCAGAATAGAAGGAAGAAACGCCACAATGAACGGATAGCATAACGCAGTGATGATGGATCCCAGACTTACATAGCCCGAAATCGCCAAAACGATGACAAAGACAATGCACGCCGCTCCCGTCTGCCACGGCAACAACGCGAACATGATACCCGTTAAAGTGGCAACGCCTTTGCCACCCTTAAAACCTGCAAAAACGGGATAGACATGCCCTATCACCGCCATAATGGCACAGATTACGTTATAATGAATGATTTGTGGCTTAATAAAATGGTCGGGAGTAAAATAATCACTCAGAAAAACCGCCAACACCCCCTTTAAAACATCAATGCAAAGCACCACAGCGCCCGCTTTCCATCCTAAGGTGCGCGCTGTATTGGTCGCCCCTGCATTGCCGCTCCCGTAATTGCGAACATCTTTTTTGAAAAACACCCGCCCTATCCAAACCGACGTGGGAATAGAACCTAACAGATACGCAAGCACGACGCCCACTGCAAGTAATAAAATATTCATAGTTGTCATGAAAACTTAAAACGGTTAGATGTAACTTTTATTTTAATGACTGTCTTTTTTACCACAAAGAGCGCAAAGGGCTTTCACAAAGGACACAAGGGGAAATCTCTGTGAAACTCCGTGGACTCTGTGTCTTTTATATAACAAAAATGCAACCTGTTCATTTTCAATTCTTTTTAAAAAGGATTGGTATGGTGGGATGTCCTGTCAGGGACAAAATATTGGTAGAAAAATGATGCTCCCCGCAGAACTCTCAACTCTCAATTAAATCGTATCTTTGCACCAATAAAAATCTAAAAAATATTTTGTAATGACTTAATGATTGTTAATTAGCTGATAAGAAAAGCGTTTTAGTTTTATTTTATATCCGGAAACTAGCAATTTTCGTAATGTATTGTATAGTAAAACAAGTGATCATACTTGGCGTAGGATTGCTTGTTTACAATACAGAGTTTGCTAGTACTTCGGATGTGAACAAAACTTATAATTCTACGCTTTTTATTGCAAAAAATGTTATGCAATGAAAAAAGATGACCACTTGAAATATCTATACATCGGAGCCATGATTAAAGAAGTTGCCCGGCGAAAAGGGGTATCTTCCGGAACATTAGCCCATCTTATTGGCAAGTATATGGAAAATGTCAGCGAAATATATAAGTTGGACGACATGGATAGTGAAGATGTGGTAAAAATCTCATACTTATTAGAATACAACCTCCTTGAGATAATATCAAAAAAATATCTGCCGCATCTTCCGTTTACCGGACACAGTCCGAACCAAGAAAGTTATTGCATGAATTTAGACATAAAAACAGGAGTGATTTCTGCAAATAGAAATATCGGAAATTGCATTTTTTTAAAGAAAATCCATATTGGACAGTACATTAGAAAAATAGCCAAGAAAAACGGATGGAACACGCAAGAAGATATGGCAGAACTGTTACAGTGTTCTCAAAGTAATGTCAGCTACTTGTATAAACAAAAGAGTCTGAAATTAACGACATTGATACATCTTTCAGAGGTTTTACAATATAATTTTATTGCAGAGGTGTATCTTTCGCAGATGTTTTCCAACCCCGTCTCCGATATCTTTTCCTGCTCTACTGTTACTTCTTTTTCACAACAAATATAGCATTGAACATTCCGATATTGAAAATTTTTTGACGAATTTTCCGTAACAAGATGACAAAAAATCATAAAGGCTACCGTAAGGAAATAGGGCAAATATCAATAAAAGTACACAACAAAGCGATAGTATATTCCTTTCAAAAGAAAAAATCTTGAAAAATGACGCTATTTAACCATTATATTATTGCTAATGAAGATGTTACAGCGTTTTTAAAAATATTAATGAAAGTACCCTGTTTTATCAACAAAAGTACGGCAAAATTTTAACCACAGCATGAAAAAACAACGTACCTTTACCACAGTTTTCGCATTGAAAAAATGACAAAAGTTTTTTCCGAAAAAGAGTTCTTTGATTTACGAAAGTTTCGTACCTTTGCCGCGGAGGAGTAAAATCCGGTAAAACGGTGAGGCGCGAGACCCGACGATTTACCATACCGAGCAGGGTATGGGTTGGCTGCGGCAAGTGGAAAGTGTGAGAGGCGGCGCTACTATGCTAATGGGAGCATGGGTTACCTGCCGGAAAGTGGTACATGGGACGGAAAACGGGATCGCCGAAAACCGTATATACAATAGAGTAGGCGCTATTAAAATTTTTTATATTATGTTTACTATCTTAAAAAAAGCCGTATTTGCCATAGCGATAATGGCAATGGCAACAGTATCATTCGCAAACGATGATAACAACAATGGGAACACTCCCGGTAACCAGTCACCAACGGTACTTGAATCAATTACCGTAACTATTAATGAAAAAGGCGCTAACTGCCCGGATCATGGTACGGTTGAAAGTAATTGGAGGTGGTATAACGGAGGTGCTACGTATCTTTGGAAAAAAGGCACCTCTGCTGATTACTGTTGTGTTCCCTGGACAGGTGAAGTTAAGTCTATACACCCGGGTTACCCATACCAGATAACATCGGAAGCCTCGGTGAATGCTTATCCGACCGGACATCCGGAGGCGCATAATGCCGCAATTGTATATCCTCCGTATAATCCGATTATACTGAATATGTATTCTTGTGGCGGCACTCCACCGCCCCCACCCCCACCACACGATGCTGATGAATATGATGACCACCTATTAGAAAATTAAATTTATTTTAGATGCTGTTCAAAAATATTTTTGAACAGCATCGCTTTTTTTTTAATATAACTATTATGAATATTTTTACCAAATTAACAATAAGCATTATGCTTTTAGGGATAAGCCAAAGTGTTTTTCCTCAAGAGATGCTATATAAATCTTATCGGACAGGTGATGCTCCGTTTTATGACGGCGATGCCGTTCGTAGTTTTCTTAAGCGGCAAACCGATTTCGATACGCTATGGCTGCCGGTTTCCGTAACTTCGACATTCAACAATAAGCCTGACTACAGTTGTATTTATGAATATCATGAAAACGGATTATTAAAAAAGGAGACCTATTATTCTTTGATTGACGGAGATTTAATGTGTATTCATCAATACAACAACACCTACCGTGACCCTTTGATGGATATTCCCGATACACTCTTTTGGACTGCTTATGGAAGCGATGATCCTCCCTTTCGCTATTATTACAACAACCGGCAGGCAGACTCTTCCTACTGGGAAGAGTATTATCAGATATGGGACGGGAATAAATGGAAGACTGAAGGGCGGAGTTATGTACATCTGTTAGATACGGCAACGGTATCGGAATTTCAAGACCATATTGAAGTCTTCGACAGAAACGGTAATATAAAACAAAGCAGGAAAACAGTGCTTACCTTTGACGACCAAGGCAATGTTATCGAAGCGGTGTCGGATTGTTTTGATTTGACAAACGGTCAATATAAGACAAAACACGTTTATTTGTATGACAAGGAGGGTGTATGTTATAACCGTGATCAGTTTTATACCTTTTCCGGTCCATGGCAGTTGGGAGGGAAACTTACGGATATAAAATGGTTTGAATTTCATGGATTCGACAATGGAGATGTGTTATTCCATGGGCGACCACTCGGACTTTATGAGGGACAGGGATATTCCCCAAAAAATAAAAATAAAATGTCAAGTCTTAAATATTGGAACACATACGAGGATGGTACCCCGAACTTGAAGACCATTGATACGATGAAATGGACCCTTGAGCCGTTTTCCTGTCATTATTTGATTTATTTTCCTTATAGAATGTGTTTAGCCATAGAAAAGTATTATGAATGTAATGAACATTATCATCTTACATCCAATGGGTCTCTTTATTATGCACATTGGGATTGTGATCCTGTTCCTGTTGAATATCTCAGAGATGAATATACCAACAAATACGATGATCGCGGACGTCGTTATGAATATATTCAATATAATGCATACTATCCTGATCATGATACCCTTTCCTATGTTATCCTGGCTCATACCGTTGATTCGTTTACCTACGTTGTTCGTCCGGTTGGCGTTGATGAACTTTTTGCCGATAGGCACGGCTTACTGATAGTTCCCAATCCGAGCGATGGGACGGTGCGCATCACGGCGGAAGACGATATTGCTGCCATCACCCTATATGCCGCGGACGGTCGTTTGGCATACAGTCGGGATGGGACAGGGAAAGAGATGAGCGTCAATACGGAAAGGCTGGCTGCGGGCGTTTATGTCGTCCAAGTACGGCTTAGAAATGGCGGGGTGAGGACGGGGAAATTAATTAAAAATTAAAACTTTTTCTCTGTGAAACTCCGTGTGCTTTGTGTCTCTGTGCTGAAATAAACAAATAAAGGCAATATAATGATGAAGACTTTCACAAAATTAGCAGTAAGCATCATGCTTGTAGGAGTAGCCCAACAGGTATTTTCTCAAGAAATGATATATAAATCTTATCGGAAAGGTGATACGCCGTTTTATGATGGCGATGCAGTTCGCAGTTTTCTTAAACGACAAACCGCTTTCGATACGCTATGGCTGCCGGTTTCCATGACGGAGACATACAACAATAAGCCTGACTGTCGTTGCTTTTATGAATATCATGAAAACGGATTATTAAAAAAGGAGACCTATTATTCTTTGATTGACGGAGGTTTAATGTGTATTGGTCAATACAACAACACCTACCGCGACCCCTTGATGGATATTCCCGATACGCTCTTTTGGACTTCTTATGGACTCGACAATCCTCCCTTTCGCTATTATTACAACAACCGGCAGGCGGATTCTTCCTATTGGGAAGAGTATTATCAGGTATGGGACGGGAATAAATGGAAGACCGAAGAGAAAAGTTATGTCCATTTATTGGATACGGCAACGGTATCGGAATTTCAAGACCATATTGAGGTCTTCGACAGAAACGGAAATATAACACAAAGCAGGAAAACAGTGCTTACCTTTGACGACCAGGGCAATGTTATCGAAGCGGTGTCGGATTGTTTTGATTTGACAAACGGTCAATATAAGACAAAACACGTTTATTTGTATGACACAGAAGGCGTATGTTATAACCGTGATCAGTTTTATACCTTTTCCGGTCCATGGCTGTTGGGAGGGAAACTTACGGATATAAAATGGTTCGAATTTCATGGATTCGACAATGGAGATTTGTTATTCCATGGGCGACCGCTCGGACTTTATGAGGGACAGGGATATTCTCCAAAAAATAAAAATAAAATGTCAAGTCTTAAATTTTGGAACACATACGAGGATGGTACCCCAAACTTGAAGACCATTGATACGATGAAATGGAACCTTGAGCCGTTTTCTTGTCATTATTTGTGTTATTATCCTTATAGAATGTGTTTGGCTATAGAAGATTATTACGAATGTAATGAACACTATCATCTCATATCCGAAGGAAAACTTCTTTATGCGCATTGGGATTGTGATACTATTCCTTACGACGATCTCAGAGATGAATATATCAACAAATACGATGATCGCGGACGTCGTTATGAATATATTCAATATAATACATACTCTAGTCCTAATTATGATACTCTTTTCTATGCTACCATGGTTTATACCGTTGATTCGTTTACCTACGTTGTTCGTCCGGTCGGCGTTGAAGAACTTTTTGCCGATACGCGCGGCTTGCTGATAGTTCCCAATCCGAGCGATGGGACGGTGCGCATCACGGCGGAAGACGATATTGCAACCATCACCCTGTACGCTACGGACGGTCGTTTGGCATACAGTCGGGATGGGACAGGGAAAGAGATGAGCGTCAATACGGAAAGGCTGGCTGCGGGCGTTTATGTCGTCCAAGTACGGCTTCGAAATGGCGGGGTGCGGACGGGGAAATTAATTAAGAATTAATATTTTCGAATCTCAATCATCTTGTTATTCATTTTTTTCATTTTACAACGGAAAATATCCACTCTGTGCTGAAAAAGTAACCCGTAACTCGTAACTCTGGATTGCTTCGTCGTTCCTCCTCGCAATGACGTACTCACCCACTACTCACTACCTCCGATTCCAATACTTCCCCCCTTTCCAATAAATCTCCCCATGCTCCACCATGAACCGTATGATTTTCAACACTTTTTCGGAGCGGACGCCTTGTATCAGGGTGCAGATTTCGTCGCCGTTCAGCGGACGTTTTTTGAGTAACTCGGAGATGAAAGCGGACGTTTGTTGAAAGAGTTCGGGCGCGATGGTCATTTCGTCGCGTTTGCGGCAGACGTCGCAGGAGTAGCAGACGGGTGCGTTAGTCTGTCCGAACCACTGCAACAGCATGGCGCTACGGCAGGTTTCGCTCGACACATAGTTTTTCATCGCTTCAACACGCTTTTGTGCCGATTCTTTTCGTTCCTGATAGGTCTCTTTTGAGAGTGTGATGTCGCGTTCGGGCAGGCGCTCGCAGGCGTAGATGATTTGCGGTTTCTCTTTTTGCGGTTGAAAACAAAGGACTTGCATGTTTTCCAACTCTTTCAACTTCGATAAAACTTCCTCTTCGGTCATTTTGTTGGTTTCGGCGATGACGGAGATGCGGACGGGGACGAAATCGCTGAAAAGTCCGGTATAATTGCGCAATAACGACTTTATAAAAGCGTCAAACCGTTGATTTTCAATCTGAAACTTATACAGTTCGTGATGGTTCATTTGGATCATCACTTTGGCGGGTTCGTTGGATTCTTCAGTGGCGATGACGTATCCTTCACGTTCAAGGAATTTCAATGCATTCCACGTTTCGGAAAACGAAAATGCCGGATAGTTTTTGATGAAATGATACGTATCGAAGTCGAACGACTGGTCGCGACCGCCTTGCAGAGGAATTTTAAAATAGTTTCCTAAGGCGTTGTAAATGTTTTGTATGGTTGTCAGTGGCGGATAACTGTCGGTGAAGCGGCGTTCCATATCAATGATGTCGGCATGGTCGTGTAATAAGATGGCATACGCAGGTTTTTCATCGCGTCCGGCGCGTCCGGCTTCTTGGAAATAGGCTTCCGGGCTGTCGGGGATGTCGAGATGTATCACAAAGCGGACGTCCGGCTTGTCGATGCCCATGCCGAAGGCGTTGGTTGCCACGATGACCCTCGTGTCGCCGCGCATCCATGCGTTTTGTTTTCTGTCGCGGTCGGCGACGTCGAGTCCGGCGTGGTAAAAGTCGGCGGTGATGCCTTGTTCCGTCAGGTATGAGGCGAATGTCTGTGTTTTTCGGCGGCTGCGGACGTAGATAATCCCGCATCCGGGCGTTTTACGGATGATTTCCATCAGTTTCCGGTTCTTGTTTTCGTCGAAAATGACGACGTAGGCGAGGTTTTTCCGTTCAAAACTCTTTTGAAAAACGTTTTTCTTCTTAAAACCCAGACGCTGCTGGATGTCGTCCACCACTTCGGGCGTCGCCGTGGCAGTCAGCGCTAACGCCGGAACATCCGGATGATACCGGCGGGCGTCGGCGATTTTCAAGTACGGCGGACGGAAATCGTAACCCCACTGCGAGATGCAATGGGCTTCGTCAACGGCGAACATCCCCACCTTCATCTCACGAAAACTGTCCAAAAAGTCCTGCGACTGCAACCGTTCGGGCGAGATGAACAGGAATTTCAACATATCGCTGACGGCATTGTTAATGACTACCTTCTGGTCGTGTGGGTGCATCCCCGAAAAGAGTGCTTTGGCAGCAATGCCACGCCGGTGCAATCCCTCAACCTGATCTTTCATCAACGCTATCAACGGCGTGATGACTACACACAGCCCGTCGGTGATGATGCCGGGAACCTGATAGCAGATGCTCTTGCCGCCGCCGGTGGGAAGCAGTCCCAAAGTATCGTTTCCGTCTAACACCGAGCGGACGATGTCCTCCTGCAACGGACGAAAATCGGAATATCCCCAATACTTCTGTAAGACTTCGCGCGGCTCCATGTAATTATAACAATTTTTTTACAACCATTTATTTATTTCACAATCCTGTTGGGATTGTCTGCCAGAAAACTTTTCCATCCGGAATATGACGATGGCATCTGTGTCTTTCTCCTTTGAAGGTAGTGGCACAACGCCGCGGCGAGGGCGTCGGTGGCATCGAAATATTCTGCCGGATGTTGATGTTTCAGAATGGTTTGCAGCATCGCCGCAACCTGCTCTTTCGAGGCGGAGCCGCTGCCGGTAACCGACATCTTTATCTTCTTGGGCGAATATTCGAAGATGGGAATATTGCGATACAACGCCGCCGCCATCGCAACGCCCTGAGCGCGACCTAACTTCAACATAGACTGCACATTCTTACCGTGAAAAGGCGCCTCGACGGACAATTCGTCGGGATGGTATTCGTCAATGATGGCGAGGGTGCGTTCGAAAATCTTCTTTAACTTCATCGCCTGATTGTCGTAACGGGCTAATTTCAACACGCCCATCGTCATCAACTCCACGGAACTGCCTTTTTCGATAATCAGTCCGTAGCCCATGATGTTGGTGCCGGGGTCTATGCCGAGGATGATACGTTCAAGCCCCCCCAAGCCCCCCCGAAGGGGGGGATGTGATACAGAGGTATTCATTAGTTCACATCCGGTTTAATCTTGTCAATGATTTTATGGGCTACATCAAAACCTTCTTTGACCACGATTGCATTGTTTGTTCCATCATAATAACCGGACAGATGCAGAATCTGGTAGGCGCTATTGATATAAGCCAGCAGTTTCTTGTCAATCTTGGTGATAGTACTTTGATAGTGTTCGATGGATTTTCTTAATTTTCCTTTCGGCTTTTCTTCGCCTTTCAACGTGAGAAAACCGTCTAATGCCACCAACATACCGTTGTATGCCGTCCCACACGCCATTTTGACGTATTTGGGGTCATTATAAAATTTACCATCTTTCTTTGCCTTTGAAAGACAATCCTTAGCGTTGTCCATGTAGCGCATGGCTTCGCCGTAATACTTTTCCTTTACGCTTTGTTGCTCTTCTATTGACATAGTTCTGATATTTTCAAGTTGCAAAGGTACAACTTTTTTTCCCAGCCTGAAACTCTTTCAAATAAAACGGTTCAAAATAAGCGGTATCGGCAAACTGTCGCGTCGTCCATTTTGCCTCCGCAAGCGGAATCATCCATTCGGCGGCGTGCCGGAATTGCTCCAAAAACAGGGCATTGGGTGATTGGATGACTGGTTTACATTTCTCCATCCCGTCGCCGGCGAAGATGACCTTTCGTTGTGCTAGAATGTTCTGAAAAGATTCGGCGTCAATCACTTTTGCCGTTGTTGTTTCTATTTCGTTGCCGTTGAAGTCGTAGAGGGCGGTATAAACTTCCATTCTTCGGGCGTCAATCATCGGGCAGTACAGGGCGTTTTCGTCGGGAGATTGCACGCTCATTCCATGCGCCATGGCTTGCAGGGTCTTGACGGAAATCAACGGCTTCCCCAACCCGTAACACAGCCCCTTTGCCACCGATGCGCCGATGCGCAAGCCGGTATAGGAACCCGGTCCCTCGCTCACCGCCACGGCGTCCAACATGTTGAACTCAAATCCGCACTCTTGCATGACCTCCTCAACAAAAACAGTAAGTCTTTCGGAATGAACATTATGCTCTGTGCTTGTTCTGTGCGCGAGCAACGCTCCGTCCCTGCTTAAGGCGACGGAACATACCGGCGTTGCCGTTTCGATGTTTAAGATTAATTTATTCTTCTTCATAATAATATGAATAATCAATTCCTTTCATAAACATTTCGCGGCTGTGGATTTCGTCGGTCAGAGCGTTTTTCAGAAAGTGTTTTAGTGCGTTACTGTTTACTGCGCTCCTTACCATGGCATTGAGATAATCTTTTTTGCTGATTTTGCTCCAGTCCACGCATTTTTTGAGACGTTTTTTTAATATCAGGTCCAACCAGATTCGTGTGCTTCGTCCGTTGCCTTCCATGAAAGGGTGGGCGATGTTCATCTCCACATATTTATTGACGATTTCGTCGAATGTGTTTTCGGGCATTCGCTCAATTTGCGTTAAAGTCTTGCCCAGAAAATGCGCTACTGCAAACTGAAAACCGCCTTTTGAGATGTTCTTCTGCCTTATTTGTCCGGCGAAGTCGTACAGTCCGCCGAAGATATAGGCGTGGATTTTCTGCAAGCACTCGGCTGTTCCAATCTCTTTTTCATCAATAAGTTCATTTTCAAAGAAAGAATACGCTTTTTTCTTGCTTTGTCCGTCAATAGAGTTGTCGCTGTATGTGAACCAGTCAAGGAATTTCATGGCTTTGTTGTTGGGAATTTGCTTGGCGAGCGCAATAACTCCGTTATGATCCAATACATTTGAAAGTCGCATTTTTCCATCAGGCGATTTTAATTTCAATTGGGTAGTAACACTACCCAGTTCGTTTCCTTCTTTTTTCAACTTTGCCTTGAGATATTTCCAATAGTTTCGTGCTTTGGTGTAGTCATCCTGATCGGTAAGCACGGCGACAATATCTAATACCGAAAACCACCACTTGGCATTTTCCTCATCCCAAATGGCGCGTACCTCTCTGTCGTCGAAGAAACGGATGGATATTTTTGTTTTATTGCTCATAGTTGGTTTTTTTGATTGAAACATGTGCAAAGATACAAAAAAATTCCATATCCACATTTGTTTTATTCAACAGTATCGTAACTTTTACCGTAATGATCTATCATGTACTGTATCAGTTTTGGCTGAATAATTTGAGTGAATACTGCCTTCGCTTTCATCTTTTAAGGTATTTAACTATTATCCTTCAAATCTCACATTCAATCATCTCCAAATGACAGCAAAGCAGCCTGCCGTCTTTTTGTTCGCGAAGATGTAATCCGTTGCCTTCGCAATCTTTGAAGGATTTGCAATCGGCGCATTGAGCGGTTTTTGTCCACGAGCGGTCGCGCATGATTTGATAGCGTTCGTTCCAGACTGTCCAAAAGTCGTCTTTGTAGATATTTCCCTGTATGTAGTCGGCGCGAAGACTTGGACAGGCGCTAATCGAACCGTCAGCCAACACGGAGCCGATGTGAATGCCTGCCCGACAGAAAAAGGGCGTATCGCGGACTTCCAATTCGTACTCACCCAGAAAGCCTTCACAGCCATACGAGGCATGGATGAATCCTTCGCGCCGTGTCTGTTTGATGAAGTCGAGCATCCGGCGAAACTCATCCGGCGAAAGTTTCAGCAAAGGGTTGTTTTCGGCTCGCCCTTTCGGGAAGATGGAAAACAGCCGCCAACGTTTGATGCCCAGACGAATCAACATCTTTTTTATTTCCGCTAAATCATTGATATTGCGCTTATTGACGCATGTAACGACGTCATACGTAAAATCTTCGATGGCGGCGATCATGGCGATGGCGTTCTTTGCCCGTTCCCACGAGCCGTTTTTTCCGCGCAGCCAGTCGTGTGTTTCGGGGGTCAAGCCGTCGAAACTGACGGTAACGGAGCGCAATCCCGACTGTAAAAGTTCCGTAAGTCGTTCTTGTGTAAGTCCATAGCCATTGGTTACCATGCCCCACGGAAATTCGCGTTTGTAAAATTCTTTTCCGCATTGTGCCAGGTCTTTGCGCATCAGAGGTTCGCCGCCGGTGAGCGCTATCATGGTTTTGTGCGGGTTGACGTGTGGGGCAATCGTGTCCAAGACTTTTAAAAAATCGGTCAAAGGCATGTCGGGCGTTGCCGTCTCTTGGGTACAGTCGCTCCCGCAATGCAGACATTGGAGGTTGCACCGCAAAGTACACTCCCAAAACAGATAGTTAAGCCCGTGCAGGCAAACTTGATTCCGTTTGTGCTGCCGGAACAGGGCTAAGGCGATTTTCTTTTTCAGGTTCACTTACTGTTTCTTTTCTAATTCAACGTTTTCCGTTTTTCCAAACTTCCCCTCGTACCAATTCCCATCGCCTTTTTGCACGCGGTCGGCTTCGGTAATTTTCAATTCGATTTCCCGGATTGTAAAGTCGCCGCCATTCTCCTCGCCGTCAATGTCTTCTACTTTTAGATGGAAAATACGTTCCGGATAAGCGCCTCCCTCGTAATAAAAATTGAAAGCATATTTCCCTTGTGAATCAGTGTATAAAGTATCGCTGTATGTTTGATGGATTACGCGAATATTTTGTAACGGATGAGCATTTTCCTTGTTTGTAACAACGCCTTTGATTTCATAATCTGCATAAGGTGTACCGTATTCCGGATAAGGCATACCATACATATCCGGCTGTGTACAACTATTAAAAATTCCAAAAAAACTCAAGAGGATGACAATTATTTTATCGAAAAGTTTGATGACCGGTTTTCCCATGATAATTTACTTTTTATGACTGCAAAGGTACAACAAATTTCCATATTCACTAACCTGAATAAATATCGGGGTTGTGCAACGGCTATGCTCGTTGTTGATGGAATAGACCTTGCGGACTTTGTCGTAGTCATCGCCCAGATAGATATGTTCGGAGATGGTTTTGCTCTCGCCGTAGAGCATACGTTTGAAGTAGTCGTCCTCGCTGTAAAACTGCATTTCGATGCTGACTAACTCTTTGTTGTCAATCTCAACGAGGATATCTACGCGGTTGTATTTGTCGTCATAACTGTCCCAACAATTCCATAAAAAA
Organism: Bacteroidales bacterium; assembly: GCA_009777825.1. Taxonomy (GTDB): domain Bacteria; phylum Bacteroidota; class Bacteroidia; order Bacteroidales; family WRLA01; genus WRLA01. The sequence goes on along the minus strand of WRLA01000026.1, from coordinate 86 downwards.
AGTTCATTGAAAAAGATTACCTTTGTATGAGTAAATTACAAGTAATCATCAATAAACTTTTATGGGTACAAAGTTAGGAAAAAAAT
>WRLA01000025.1 GCA_009777825.1 Bacteroidales bacterium | reverse complement strand
TAGGCATCGAATATACGCAGGATTTTAGCATCACGGTAAAAGCCATTCCGGAAGAAATTCCCGAAATCTCAAAACCCAACCCATTGAAAGCATATACCCAAAACCGAATCCTGTACGTCAGCGGATTGACCGTTGGCGAGACATGGCGCGTGTATGACATCTTGGGAAAACTTGTGTATCAAGGTGTTGCTGCCGATGAAACGGCGAATACTGCGCTGCCGGTTAGCGGCGTCTATATTATCCGGTCGGGGGGTAGGACGGGGAAGGTGGTGGCGAGGTAGTTGTCCGAACATGATTTTCAGGATTAAAAGATTAGCAGGATTGGATAGATTTAAAGATTTAAGGTTTAAAAATTTAAAGAGATAAAAAAAACTCTGTGAAACTCTGTGTACTCGGTGCCTCTGTGCTGAAAAAATAAGATTCAACACAGAGACACAAAGGGCACAGAGTTTCACAGAGAAAAAATTAGTGCATTCGTGGCTAAACAGAAAAATTAGTGACTAAAAATTCATCTTCACCACTTCTTCCATCCCGATCCCCAGCAGTTTCATCGTTTTAAAGACCACGGGTAGTTCCTCTTCAAAAAAGCGTTCTTTCCGAAATTCGCGGATTTTGTCGGCGGCGTTGGAGGCTACGAAAAAGCCCACGCCGCGTTTGTTGACGAGTATCTCTTTATTCTCCAAAAAGTCGTAAGAACGGGCTACCGTGTTCGGGTTCACCTCTAAGCGTGCGCCCAACTCGCGCACGGAGGGCGCACGCTCGTCCAACGTCCATTTGTCAAGCAAAATCTGCTCACATGCCCAATCGGCAATCTGCATATATATCGGTTGCGTCTCTCTAAAATCCATCTTAAACCTCCGTTTCTTTTAGACGTAAATAGGTGAGTGACAGGAAGAAAAGCGTGATAATAGGGAAAATAATGTATTCGTATCCTTCGGAAAATGATACATGAAGCATATTTACGCGACTCGTTATTTCCCATGAATATTCACCACCTGCAAATGGATCTATACTTCCGAATGCAATGAAAAGTAATAGCAAATTGTATAAAGCAATGACTATTAAAAATCCTACTCCGAGCGCAAGTGTTTTAATAAATGCTTTCCTTTTAAAATAGATAGACCCAAAAAGAAAAACGGACAAGGCAGCGGCACAAGACAAATATGCTTCTAAATCCAAAATGTTTAATTCCCATATACTCATTCCTCTGACAATCAATATGTTTTCCGCGCTATTAAAAATAGGACGAATCAGATAATATCCTACGTATGTTCCGGCAATGACTGTAATATGAAATACAACCAAGAGGATTACAAGAGCAATGATTGCATGAAGGAGTTTTTCGCCTGCCGTTACCGGTAGATTGAAAAAATGGGCGCTGTTGTTTCTTTTCAACGAGGATTGAAAAAAGATACCCGCTATCACAATCAGAAATCCAAAAGGCAAGGCGGGCGATATCTCAGCCAATCCGTTAATGGATTCTAATATTGCCGCTGCAAACGCAATGATGGTCAGTATGAGCAACATTTTTCGGCGTTCAATAAAAGACGCTCTTAATAGATTGATTATGTGTGTGATATTCATAATAGACCTCCTTTCACTTCGCTGGCGTTAATAAAGAAAAGGACGGTGATTGCTACGATAAAAACGACAATAGCAATGATTAAAATTTTGTTGGTGTACTTTTTCATGATGATTATTTTTTAGGGTTAAACAACTGTTGAATTTTTGCTTTGTTGAGCATTACGGCGTTGAATAACAATTCGATATCCAACTTTGTCTCTTTCTGCGTGGTGTTTTCGCGCACTACCGATTTGCCGCGCACGCTGTCTTCTTCGTACAAGATGTCCGTGGCGTTTGCGGTATCTTCGAGCGCTTCAAATGTCAGTTTTTCTGTAATCTTTTCGGCGCTTTCGTTTAAGATGATTTTGCCGGAATCGAGGATGATGATGGAATCAATCAGGCTGTGCAGATCGCGCACCTGATGGGTGGAGATGATCACGATGCGCTCTTCGGTGGCAACAGAAGCCATCACTTTGCGAAACATGGCTTTGGAGGGGATGTCCAACGCATTGGTCGGCTCGTCCATGATTAAAATCTTGCTGTTGCAAGCCAACGCAAACGCAATCAGCACCTTCTTTTTCTCTCCCGACGACATCTTGTCAATCTTCAATTTTGGGTCGGGATGCTCAAAAACAGTCAAATAATTTTGAAACTGTTCATGGCTGAAGTTGGGATAAAACGGCGCGTAAGCCCGCACAAAATCATTCACCTTCAGCGCCGGAGTATAAAGTTCTTCCGGCAGGAAGGAGATCTCTTGCAGCATTTGCGGCTTGCGCAACGCAGGGTTTTCGTTTAACACCGTAGCAGAGCCGTTTTGGATAAAACGCAGTCCGCTAATCAGTTTGAGGAGGGTCGTTTTGCCGGCGCCATTCTTGCCAAGTAGTCCGTAAATGTGCCCGCGGGACAATTCCAATGTCAAATTTTCGAAAAGCAATCGCTTCTTGGAATACCCGAAATCAATGTTTTCTAATTGAATCATAAGCCTTTATATTTAAATTATCGAATTAGTGTATTAGTGCATTAAGACGGTGCAAAGATAATGATTTTTTTGATATAATGGCTATGTGTAAAAAAAAAAATCATATCTTTGCACCGTAAAATTTTAAACAAGAATAAAAACGATGTATAGGACAATTTTTACTCCAACTGAAATGGACAGCATGATACCGTTTAGCGTACCTCGCGAGTGGTATGGACGGAATATTGAGGTGATAGTATTCCCGCTTGACATGTCTCAAGCATTGTTGAAAAAAGACAAGCGCGAATTTAAATCAATACCATCCCAATATTCGTTTTCCACAAAAAATTTCAAGTTCAATCGCGATGAAGCAAATGATTATGAATAAAATAATTGCACTTGATACAAATATTCTAGTTTATTGCCATAGTAATGACGAACAAGATAAACAGAAAACAGCAACGAGTTTGTTCGCTTTGTATCCGATAATTTCGACTCAAGTGCTTTCAGAATATATAAATGTTGTCCAACGCAAATTGAAACTGCCTAAAGAAGAAATCATGGACGTGTGTCTGCAAAATATTGAAATGTGCATACTGCGACCAGTTACTCTTACTACCTTGAAACACGCAAGAAATTTACTTGACCGTTATGATTTTCAATTGTTCGATAGTATTATAGTTGCCTCTGCGCTCGAAGCGGATTGTCATATTCTTTATTCCGAGGATTTGCATCATGGTTTAGTGGTGGAAAATCGAATGAAAATCATTAATCCTTTTATATAATATTCTTGTAAATTTCTGCCATATTCGAGTTGCAAAAATTCTATTGAACATAAAGTTTTTATATATATTCCCTTTGTCCACTGTCCGAATCCGAACACCAAGTGTCCGAAAACGGACACTTTTTTTATTGTCCAAAAAACCAACTGTGTGATTTTCAGCAGATTAAAAATTTCGCACGACATTTGTTATCATTATGGCATAAAAATAAAGATTAGCAGTTATGTCAGAAAACATGGACAGAATCATCGAAAAGAAACGATGGACAAGAAAACGGATCATCACCCTTGCGGCGGTTGGCGCTTTGGCGGTATTTATCATCTTTGTGGTTGCCAACTCGTGGGGGAGTTCCAAACTGAATGTGGACGCGGAACGGATGATCATCGGAACGGTGAAACGGGCGAATTTCCGGGAGTACATCCCCGTAACGGGCGTAGTGCAACCATTGACAACCATTTACTTAGACCTCTTGGAAGGCGGACGGGTGGAGGAAATCCTTGCGGAAGACGGCGCCATGATGACGCACGGTCAGCCAATCCTCCGGCTGAGCAATACCGACTTGGAACTGAGTTTGGTGAATCAGGAGACCAACGTCTATAACCTCCTGATGCAGATGCAGATAGCGCAAAACAACGCCCGCCAGAACACCATCATGCAGATGAACCAGACGGTGGACGCCGAAAGTCAACTGATTGACGCCGAAAGACGCTACGAAGCCGACAAAAAACTGTACGCCTCCGGCATCGTCAGCACGGAAGATTACAACGAATCGGAAAACCGCTATCTCTATCTGAAAGAGAAACGTCGTCTGTCTCAGGAAGTTATGAAACAGGACTCCATCGCCTCGGCGCAACAGATGGAGCAGATACGGCAGTCGTACCGGGGCGCTCAGAACGCCTTGGAACTGATGCGGCGCAAGGTGGCAGACCTGACCGTCCGCGCTCCCATCGACGGGCAACTGACCGCCTTAGACGCCGAAATAGGGCAACGGAAAAATAACGGCGAACGCATCGGACAGATAGACGTGTTGAGCGGTTTCAAAGTCCGTGTTGACGTGGATGAGCATTATATATCAAGGATTTACGCCGGATTGGAAGGGCAGTACAAGTTGGGCGACAGCATCTATACCTTGATCATTAAAAAGGTATATACTCAGGTTTCGAGCGGGCGGTTTGCCGTGGACATGGTCTTTGCGGGGAGAGCGCCCGAAAACATCCGGCGCGGACAGACCTTGCAAATCCGTATCGCCCTGAGCGACGAGACCGAAGCCCTGCTCATCCCGCGCGGCGGCTTCTACCAGCAAACCGGCGGCAACTGGATCTTTAAACTCACCCACGACGGCAACAAAGCCTACCGCAACAACATCCGCATCGGACGGCAAAACCCCGACTTCTACGAAGTCTTAGACGGATTGCAGGAAGGCGACAAAGTCGTCGTCAACAGTTATGAAAACTATGGGGATGTGCAGGAATTGATTATTAAATAAACTTAAATAATAATAAAGTAATTAAAAATTTTTTAGCGTTATGATTAAAATCACAAACTTAGAGAAAGTGTATCGTACAGATACCGTAGAGACATTGGCATTGAACCAAATGTCACTTCATGTGAAAGAGCATGAATTTGTAGCCATCATGGGACCATCCGGCTGCGGAAAGTCCACCTTGTTGAACATCATGGGCATGTTAGACCATCCGACGGGCGGGAGTTACCTGTTCAACGGCATCGAGGTGGCGAAGTTTAACGAAAACAAACGCAGCGACCTGCGAAAAGCCAACATCGGCTTCGTCTTCCAGAGTTTTAACCTGATTGACGAACTGACGGTCTTCGAGAACGTGGAACTGCCGCTGATTTACAACAACATCAGCGCATCGGAACGTAAGGTGCTGGTAGAGAAAGCGTTGGAGAACGTGCAGATGTTGCACCGACGCAAGCACTTTCCGGCGCAACTCTCCGGCGGACAGCAACAGCGCGTCGCCGTCGCACGCGCCGTCGTCAACACCCCCAAACTCATCCTCGCCGACGAACCAACCGGAAACCTTGACAGCAAAACCGGCGCCGACGTCATGCAACTCCTCTTGGAACTGAACGAAAAAGGCACCACCATCATCATGGTAACACACAACGAATACGACGCCCGCTTCAGCCAACGCATCGTCCACATGCTCGACGGAAAAGCCGTAACACAAGACTTCCTGCGAGAAATCCTCTACGCCCCCCTAGAAGAAAGAATAACAGGAAAGGCGCATGAGAAATTTAAAAACTTGCTGACGTTTGCGGAGCCGTGAAAAATGTCTGAACCATGATTTTCACAAGATTAATAAGATTTTTTTAATGGATTAAATTTAATCGTTATGAAAAAGGAAGAACAGGATAAGATTACGCATGATGTGATTGGTTGTGCGATGGAGGTTCTTCTCTTATTTTTCAGCACAGAGACGCAGAGGACACAGAGTTACACAGAGCGTCATTGCGAGCGGAGCGAAGCAATCCAGAGATTTTTAACCGCAAGGGACACAAAGATTTTCCCGCAAAGGACGCAAGGTACTAATGACGGTATTATTCTTTGCGTCCTTTGCGCTTTCTTTGCGAACTTAGCGGTTAAAAAACCAAATTCAATCAATCAATTAAAAGTATATTAATAAAACTTACACATAATGAACAACAAAGAAAAAAAAGGCATCAAGTCGGTTACAAATTGTAACCAACTGAAAATGCAACCGGAAGGCAGTGAACTGTCCGAAAAAATCGGACAGTTGAAAATGCAGGTGCCCGATGGCAAAATGCGTCTTACCGACGTTGCGGGCAAAGCGAAGCAATCCGGAGTGATTTTTTTACCACAAAGGTTCACAAAGGGTTTTCACAAAGAACACAAAATGTTGATAAACAACATATTGTCTTACAGTCTCCTTTGTGTGTACTTTGTGCTCTTTGTGGTTAAGAAAACCAAATTCAATCAATCAATTAATCAAAATTCATAATTAGATATGTTTTACAACTTACCAATCGCAATTAGAACGTTAAACCGCAACGGCGTCTATTCTATGGTCAACGTCGTGGGGTTGACGATGAGTCTGCTTGCCTGTATTCTGATATCGTTGTGGGTGCAGGACGAGTTGAGTTACGACCGGTTCCATGAGGACGGCGACCGGATTTACAAGGTCTTAGGTCGTGGAAAAGGCAACGTGGATTATTGGGCGACGACGCCGGCGCCGTTGGCGGCGTTCATAAAGCCGGACATGCCCGAAATCACAGAGTATTGCCGAACAGGGGACTATTACTTCCGCTATTTGGATTACGACAACACTAAATTCCGCAATCTCAGCGGTTTAGCGGTGGACACCTCTTTTTTCAGCGTGTTCAGTTTTCCGTTGGTGAAGGGGCGTCCCGACAATCTCTTTCCCGACGACTTAGCCATCATCCTTTCCGAGACGCTGGCTCAAAAGATATTCGGCGATGAAGACCCTATCGGGAAAATGCTCGCTGATGCTAACGATTTCACCTTCCATGTAACAGGAATAATGAAAGATTTTCCGGAAAACTCCTCGTTGCAAGCCGATTTTCTCGTCCGTTTCGACTTCCAGCAACGGACATATCCGGGCAATGGACACTGGACGGAAATCGAAGAAGACTGGGGCAACTATTTCTATTCCACTTATCTGAAACTGAATCCGCACAGCGACCTCGCCGCCGCTACGGAAAAGATGACTCAAAAATTAAACAAGAGAGACGACGACATGGACTATGAATTTCGATTGCAACCACTACACGAGATGCACTTGTACGCTCTGAACGGAGAGGCTGTCGGCATGAAGAATGTTTATCTGTTCTCCGTCATTGCGGTGTTGATTTTGGGGATAGCGTGCATCAACTACGTCAACTTGGTAACCGCCCGTGCCAGCAAACGCGGCAAGGAGACAGCCGTCCGGAAAATCATGGGCGCCAAAAAGCCGGCGCTGTTACAGCAGTTTCTCAATGAAACCGCCATTTTAGTACTGTTTTCGCTTATGATCACCACCGTTTTCATCTATGCGCTTGTACCTCATTTCAACGAACTCGCCGGAAAAAATCTACATTTCACCTTCGACATGTCGGTGGGGTTGACCTATCTTGTCGTCGCCCTGATTGCCTTGGCGTTGGCGGGACTTTATCCGGCTTTTATGTTGGCGTCGTTCAATCCGTTGGAGGCTTTCGGGGTCGAACGGAAGAGAAACGTGGCTTTATTTCGTAAAATCTTAGTGGTTTTGCAATTTACCGTTTCCATCGCATTGATTATCATCACTATTGCTATCACGCTGCAACTGCGTTACATGCAAAACCTGAACCCCGGCTATAATAAAGAAAATGTTTTGATGGTGCACGCCGGAAACATCGGATCGCACTACCGAACAGTAAAAGAACGACTGTCGGCAGAACCGAGCATTTTGTCCGTATCGGGTTGTCACCTCTTTTGGAAAATGAAGGCACAAGGCAGCAGAGCCGACATCTGGAAAAACGAAGAAACCGGACAGAGGCCCATCTTTTATAGTGCATACGTGGATAACGGTTTTTTCGATATGATGGATATTCCCATCGTGGAAGGACGGGATTTCACTTTTCACCCCGACACTCCACCCGACGAGTTTGGGTTACAGGGAATCATGGTCAACGAAACGGCGGCACAACTGATGGGAAACGGTCAATCGGTCGTCGGGATGCGGCTGCAATATAAAGATTCTATTGAAATTATCGGCGTGATGAAAGATTTCAACTTTTTGGATTTCAAACAAAATATCCAACCGTTGGTCATTTGGTATAGTCCCATTTACGTACAGTCTCTGTATATAAAAACCGCGCCGGGGAGTGTTAAAGACGCCGTCGCCGCCGTAGAAAAAGTCTGGAAGGAGTACAATCCGGAGTATGATTTTTGGTATAGTTTCGTGGACGACGATTTCGACAGCGTGTATAAGTCGGATATCCGTGTGAACCGGATATTTTCCATCTTCGCCATCATCGCCATCTTCATCTCCTGCCTCGGCTTATTCGGACTCGTAACCTACACCGCCGAAACGAAAACCAAAGAAATCGGCATCCGAAAAGTCTATGGCGCCGGCATCCGCGATATCGTCGAGATGCTGTCGAAGGAGTTTGTGATTCTGGTCGGGATAGCCATGCTGATAGCCTTCCCGTTAGCCTACTTCTGGATTAGCCGGATGCTGCAAGAATACGCCTACCGCATCGGAATCTCGTGGTGGATGTTTGCGCTGGCGACAGGCATCACCGTCGTCCTGATGCTGCTGACCGTCGGGGTGCAGGCGCTGAGGGCGGCGCTGGCGGATCCGATAAAGTCAATTATGAGTGGGGAATGATTGAATAATTGAATAACTGAATAACTGAATAACTGAGTAATAAAATGGAAACATTATCGAATCAGAAAAGGACAATGAAACCTTTATTTTCTACAGTTCCCTTAGTAGCTGTAAACGAGCCAATTAACCTCGCCCTTATTCCCTTATTTTTTACCACAAAGGTTCACAAAGGATTTTCACAAAGGACACAAAGTGTTAATGACGTTACGCACATACACGTAATAAGCAAAAGATTTCTCGCTTCGCTCGAAATGACAATGTGCTTGGTGTGGAGGGGCGGCAGCAGCGGCGGCTCTATCGCCGCCGCCGCTGCTGCCGCCCTTTGTTCCCCGCGCTTGCTGTCATTGACTTTGTCTTCCTCCTTCGCGTCTCGGCAATTCGAGCAAGCTCGATTGCGCTCGACTTGGCGTCGGTTCCGAATGGAACGTAGTGGAATGAGGAATCTCATCCAAAAACATCATTGCCTTAGCATGAAAATAATACCGTCAACCACTTTATTCATCAATTTGGGAAATCTTTCCATGCCCTATCCTCTTCTAAGGTTAACCAATCTTTTGCCAAGGCGTTTTCGCTGGCATAATGAGTTTCTATTCTATCGGGCGCGCCGATATTTTCGAAAACGCTGTCGCCCAATTCACGGGCAAGAGCCGATAACAAGCGGGTGTTGCTTTTCGATTTACTATGTATTACCAAGGTTTCCATTTTATTTCGACAAAGGGGATTATAAACTATAAATTCAAAAGAACAATGTCAACACCTGCAACTTTTTTCAAATTTACATCTGCCGTGATGAGGGGCAACTCAAAGCTTTTAGCTGTTGCGGCGATGATGGCGTCGGGTATTTTGACCGAATATTTCTGTTTTAGGGATATGGTTATCAGGACATTAGTATCTACAAAAAAATCAATCCCATTCATTGCGAACAGTTTTTTGATATTCCAATCCGTCAATGCCTCGTTTCAGTTTTCCGAAATGCTGGGTAAGGGTTCTTTTTTCCCGCTTTTTCATTTGTACAAGCAATCCGGTAATGTTATCCCGCGTGAGTTCATTTACTTCAACAACCATTTTTAAAATTTTCGACAAAGGTACACAATTTTTTAAATATTCAATCAATTAATCAAAATTCATAATTATCATGTTTTACAACCTAAAAATCGCATTCAACAACCTTGGTCGCAACCGGTTGTACTCAGTTTTAAACATTGCGGGTTTGTCGGTGGGCATTGCTGCCGCGACGCTGATATTTTTGTGGGCGAATCATTATTTGCGCTACAACCGTGATTTCCCCAACGCCGACAACATCTACGAGATTGGCGTCAAACAGCGTTATGGGGATGATATTTACACTTTCTTTGTGGCTTCCGGACCGTTGTCCGCGACGTTGGACGAGACTTTTCCCGAAATAATACGCAACGCCCGTGTGGGCGGAGGGTCCGGAGAGAGTTTTAGACGGGAGAACTCGGATCAGTTCTTTTCCGGATATGGCAGTTTTATTGATTCTACGATTTTCACCATGTTGCGGATGGAGTTTGTACGGGGAGATCCTGCTACGGCGTTTGCGGCGGATTTTTCGATGGTCATCAGCGAAAAGATGGCAAAACGCTGTTTCGACGACGACGACCCGCTCGGAAAAACCTTGCAATTCGGCGAAACCGACTTCTACGAGGTAACGGGCGTGTATAAGGATGTGCAGAAAAACAGTTCGTTCTCCTACGAGTGGATGGCGCCGTTTAGTGGTTTTGAAAAGCGAGTGAAAAGGGACTATCCGGAGAACTACGAAAGTTGGCAAAACTACTGGATAAATCTGTATGTCGAAATCGGAGCGCATACCGACGTCAATGGCGTCAATCAGAAGTTAAAATCACTTCTTGCCGAAAAGACCGGTGGGCAAAGCGACTCCGAACTGTTGATTTACCCCGTAACGAAACGAATGTTATACAAGTTTCAAGATGGCGTGGAAGTTCCGGGCTACATCTCCGAAGTACGGCTGTTTCTCTGCATCGGGGGACTCATTTTGCTGATTGCCTGCATCAACTTCATGAATCTAGCTACGGCGCGGTCGAAAAAACGAGCCTTGGAAGTAGGCGTCAGGAAAACTTTCGGCGCCGGACGCTTCACCTTGATAAGCCAGTTTTTGGGAGAGGCGAGCGTCATCACGGGCATCGCCTTGATGATTGCCGTCGTATTGGTTTTCATGCTCCTTCCCTCTTTCAACGAGTTGATTTCCATGAACCTTACATTCGACTTTTCCGATTGGAACAACTGGGCGAGATTGCTCGTCATCGGGGTCATCTGTTCTTTGCTGGCGGGAAGTTATCCGGCGTTTTACCTCTCCTCTTTTTCTCCGATATTCATCTTTCAACGAATGAAAATCAAAATCGCCGGCAGCGTCATATTTGTTCGTAAAGGGTTGGTAATCTTTCAGTTTGTGGCGGCGTTTGTTTTGATTTGCGCTACGTTTGTCATCTATTTGCAAATCCGTCATGCTCAAAACCGCGATATTGGTTTCGACAGAGAGAATTTGGTCAGGTATTGGGTTCCGGAGAACATTGGGAAAAGTTATGTCGCCATCCAACACGAACTGATGGCTTCCGGTTTTGTGGAAAATACGGGAATGTGCGAACATTCGCTCTTCCAAATCTGGTCGAACGGCGGAGGAATGAACTGGCAAGGAAAATCTCCCGAAACCGAACCATTGGTCTCTTATACCGCTTTCACGCCGGGATTGATAGAAACGGCAAAGTTAACCATCGAAGAAGGACGGGATTTTGCTTTCGGCGATGATGAAAAAGATTACATCATCATCAACCGGGCGCTGGCAGACCTCATGGGCGAAGCAGGACATGCAGGCGGACGCATCTGGTGGGGCGATAATCCCGAAAGTTACGAAGAAATCATCGGTATTGTCAACGACTTTGTGTTCAACAATGCTTTTCAAACAAAAGCAGACCCGCTACGCATCAGGTGTAACCCGCACGCCCCCAATCTATACATCCGCTTAAAACCCAACGTCCCAACCGGCGATGCCTTAGCACAGATTAACAACATCTTACAAAAATTCAGTCCCAATAACCAGTTCAACGCGGTATTCATGGACGACTCTTTTAAAAACATCTTCTCCAAATACTTTATAGTGCAAAAACTCTCGCTCCTGTTTGCGGCGCTGGCTATCTTCATCTCGTGCTTGGGACTTTTCGGACTCAGTTCCTTCTCCGCCGAACAACGCACCAAAGAGATAGGAATCCGTAAAACGCTGGGCGCCAGCATCTGGAGCCTGATAAACCTGCTCATCAACAACTTCTTCGTCCTGATTGGCATCTCCTTCGTCATCGCCATCCCGATAGCGTGGTACGTTACCCATAGTTGGCTTTCCGACTTCCCATACCGCATCAAGGAGAGTTGGCTGCTGTTTGCTGCTGTCGGGGCGCTGGTTATCGTCATCGTCATCTTTACAGTCGGATTTCAGGCGCTGCGGGCGGCGCTGGCGGATCCGATAAAGTCAATTTCGAGTTCGGAGTAATTGAATAATTGAATAACTGAAAATATAGATATATAAAAATGGAAAAATTATCGAATCAGAAAAGGACAATGAAGCCCTTATTTTCTACAGTTCCCTTAGTAGATGAAAATGAGCCAATTAACCTCGCCCTTATTCCCTTATTTTTTACCACAAAGGTTCACAAAGGGTTTTCACAAAGGGCACAAAGTGCTAATGACGTCATTGCGGGCAACGACCCGCAATCTCCTGTTCAACGCTTTGTCTTAGGGGATTCCTGCTTTCGCAGGAACGACGGCGTTGAGGGCAACGTTCAAGTACGGATTGATAAAGAAAAATTAGAACAAGAAGCGTTGTGGGATGGATTACATGGCATCTTTACCAATATCAAGAAAAAAGAGATGAAAGCAGAAGAGATACTTCAACAATATCATGGACTAAGTAGCAGATGTAGTGAATATAAGAAAATTTACATCTCTGATAATCACGCGCTTAGCAAAAAAAAACGTCGAAGTCGGGAGATGTTTTCGAGCGACACCAAGATACGCCTACGTCCCTCCTACTTCCCGTTCACCGAGCCCAGCGCCGAGATGGATATCTCGTGCAACATCTGCGGCGGAAAAGGTTGCAACATCTGTAAAGGAAGCGGATGGGTAGAAATCCTCGGATGCGGAATGGTGGATCCTAACGTGTTGGAAAACTGCGGAATAGACAGCACCCAATATACCGGCTTTGCCTTCGGAATGGGCATCGAGCGCGTTACCATGCTCAAATACCAAATCAACGACCTACGGCTCTTCTTCGAGAACGATGTGCGGTTTCTGAAACAGTTTGAAAGATGACCGTAAGGACTTTGCGTTCTTTGCGAAAACCCTTTGCGCTCCTTGCGGTTAAAAAGAATACATCTCACATCGCATATCTCATAATCTCACATCTCCAAAAAATCGTACTTTTGCAAAAAAATGATTATGGCACAAGCACCAAGCATACCTAAGGGCGTCCGCGACTTCTCTCCGGTGGAGATGAACAAGCGCAACTACATCTTCGACACGTTGAAGGATACTTTCAAACTATTTGGTTATGAACAGATTGAGACACCATCGATGGAAAATCTTTCCACTTTGTTGGGAAAGTACGGCGAAGAGGGCGATAAGTTATTATTCAAGATTTTGAACTCCGGCGATTTCGCAAAAAGCGTCGTTGCGGCGGACTTGGAAGGCGAAAACAGCAATTTTCTCTCTACGAAAATCTGTGAAAAGGGATTGCGTTACGACCTCACGGTTCCGTTTGCGCGTTATGTGGTGATGCACCAGAACGAGGTTGTTTTTCCGTTCAAACGGTTTCAGGTTCAGCAGGTTTGGCGTGCCGACCGTCCGCAGAAAGGGCGTTACCGCGAGTTTTACCAGTGCGACGTGGACGTTATCGGCAGCAATGCGCTGTTGAACGAGGCGGAGTTGGTGCAGATTGTCGAAACGGTCTATAAAAAGTTGAATATCAACGTTACAGTAAAGATAAACAACCGCAAAATCCTCACCGGCATTGCCGAACTGATTGACGAAGCCGATAAAATCACGGACATCACCGTCGCCATTGACAAGTTGGACAAAATCGGCTTGGACGGCGTGTTGAAAGAGTTGCAAGAGCGTCAAATCTCCGATGAAAAGATAGAAATTCTGAAGCCCATCATCCTGTTAAGCGGCGATACCGAGTTGAAACTGAATACGTTGGAAAAAATATTGTCGGTGTCCGAAACGGGATTGAAAGGTATTAAGGAGATGCGCACGATGTTTAACTATTTGAAAATGACGAAAATAACGATTCCCTGCGAGTTGGATTTGACGCTGGCACGCGGACTGAATTACTATACCGGCGCCATCTTTGAGGTGAAATCCGACGACGTACAAATCGGTTCCATCACCGGAGGCGGACGTTATGACGACCTGACCGGCATCTTCGGGTTGAAAAACATTTCGGGCGTCGGCATCTCCTTCGGCGCCGACCGGATTTACGATGTGATGGAGCAACTGAATTTATTCCCCGAAACGGTGGTCTCTTCCACTAAAGCGTTGTTTGTCAACTTCGGAGCGAAGGAGGAAGCGTGGAATTTGCCTTTTGTTGCCAAGTTGCGTGATGCCGGCATCTCCGTAGAGATGTATCCCGAAGCGGCAAAAATGAAAAAGCAGTTGGGTTACGCCGACTCCAAAAAAATACCGTTTGTCGTTTTGGTGGGCGAAGATGAGATGAACAGCAATCAATTCACCATCAAAGAGATGGAGAGCGGAGAGCAATGGAAAGTCGGTTTTGAAGAACTAAAAATAAAACTTTTATAAAAATGTCAAATACTTATATTATTAACGCCGACGAATTAACGTATCAACACATCGAACAGGTACTGTCGAAAGATTGTCGTTTGGAACTTTCGGACGACTCGAAAATGCGTATCAGCAAGTGCCGCGCTTATTTGGACGAGAAGATGAAAACCCAAAAAGAGCCGATTTACGGCATTACGACGGGATTTGGTCCGTTGTGCAGCGTGGGTATCGAAAAGGAGAATCTGCGGCAGTTGCAGGAAAATTTGGTCATGTCTCACGCCTGCGGCATGGGCGAAGAGACGCCGCCGGAGATTGTCAGGCTGATGCTTTTTCTCAAAATACAATCGCTGTCGTATGGACATAGCGGCGTGCAGTTGGCGACGGTGCAGCGGCTGATTGACTTTTTCAACAACGACGTGTTACCCGTTGTCTATCAGCAAGGTTCGTTGGGCGCTTCGGGCGATTTGGCGCCGCTGGCGCACCTCGCGTTGCCGCTTTTGGGAAAAGGAGATGTCCGTTTTAAAGGAGCAAAACGTCCGGCTGACGAAGTGTTGCAAGAGATGAAATGGCAACCGATTGAGTTACAGTCGAAAGAAGGATTGGCGTTGCTGAACGGGACGCAGTTTATGAGCGCTTTTGGGATTTTCACCTTGATGAAAACCTTCCGCCTGCAAATATTGGCGGATGTCGTCGGCGCCCTCTCTTTGGAAGCATACGACGGACGTATCGAGCCGTTTTACGGAAAACTCCACGCCATCCGCCATCACAAAGGACAACAAAAAGTGTCGGAACGTTTCCATAAATTATTAAAAAACAGTAAGTTAGTCAAAGGATATAAAGCGCATGTTCAAGACCCGTACAGTTTTCGATGTATTCCGCAGGTTCACGGCGCTTCGGGCGATGCCATTGATTACGTCGCCCAGGTCTTTTCCAACGAGATGAACGCCGTAACCGACAATCCGACCATCTTTCCCGACGAAGATGTGATTGTCTCCGGCGGCAATTTTCACGGACAGCCGTTGGCTATCGCATTGGATACGTTGGGAATAGCCTTAGCGGAGTTGGGAAATATCTCCGAAAGAAGAACCTATCAACTGATAGCCGGAAAACGCGGACTGCCGAGTTTTTTGGTGAGCAATCCGGGACTAAACAGCGGTTTTATGATACCGCAATATGCCGCCGCATCCATCGTGAGCCAGAACAAACAGTTGGCGACGCCGGCGTCGGTGGACTCCATCGAATCGTCTCAGGGTCAGGAAGATCACGTGAGCATGGGCGCCAATGCCGCTACCAAAGCGTGGTGCATCGTGCAAAATGTGGAACGGATCCTGGCTATCGAACTGATGAACGCCGCTCAAGCGTTGGAATACCGGCGACCGAAAAAATCCTCCCCGCTCTTGGAAGGTTTTGTGGCGGAGTTTCGCCGACACGTTGCCAACATTGCCGTTGATACCGTCATGTATCCGGAGATGCAAAAAGCAGTGAGATTTCTACAGAATATTAACGTGAAAAATTTTATATAACAATGAGAATTAACGATTTAAGCAAAACAAACAGCATCATCGGGAACTTTATTACCGAGTTGAGAGATGCCAACATTCAGCAAGATTCCATGCGTTTTCGGAAAAATTTAGAGCGCTTAGGATGGGTTTTTGCCTACGAAATGAGCAAAAAGATGAACTACGAAATTATGACGGTGGAGACGCCCTTAGGGGAGAAAGAGATGCCGCTACTTTCCGATAAGTTGGTCTTGGCGACCATCTTACGGGCGGGATTGCCGTTTCATCAAGGCTTTTTAGAGGTTTTCGATAACGCCGAAAATGCCTTCATCTCCGCATACCGCAAATACGACGAAGAGGGGGCATTCGACATTTTCAGCGACTACATCACATCCCCGTCATTAGACGAAAAAGTGTTGATTATCACCGATGTTATGTTAGCCACAGCCGCTTCACTCATCGTCGCCCACAAAGCGTTGAAAGGGTATGGAAAACCCGACCACATTCACATCGCAGCCGTCATCGCCAGCGTGGAGGGCATAGACGCCTTAAAGTCCTATTTCGGAAATAAATCCGTAACTCTCTGGGTGTCAGCCATTGACGACGAACTGTCGGCTAAGGGATACATCGTCCCCGGCTTAGGCGATGCGGGAGATTTGGCATACGGGGAAAAACTGTGTAAATTTGTGTCTCTGTGTTGAATTTTCCTACTTCGACGGTAGCTTTCTTTTCCCCTCTGTTCCTATGATTGATTAACACACAAAAATATTGCCCGCAAAGATAACTCTTTTTTCTATTCCTTGCGGTTATTTTTTTACTTTCCTTATTAAAATAACAATATCTCTTTTCCGTTATTTTCAGTAAAGCATATACAGATGGTTAGAAGTAGCAATAAAGCACAAGAGAGCAGGTTTTTCGGAAACATTTATTTCGTGTTAGTGGCACGGTTGGCTGTTTCGATGTTGCTTTTTTCGTTGTGCCGCGTGATTTTTTACCTGCTCAACGGTGATTTGTACCCCGGCATGACTTTCGGACATTTCCTGTATCTGATGGCGGCGGGTTTGAAGTTCGACCTGACGGCGGTTTTATACACCAACATTGCGTATATCTTCTGTTTCATCATGCCGTTTTGGTTTCGTTACCGTTCGATTCCGCAGCGGATTTTCGACTGGATTTACTACGTAACAAACGCCTTAGCCTTAGCGCTTAACTGTGTGGATTTCATCTATTTCCGCTACACGATGCGGCGGACGACGTGGAACGTGGTGAACGAGTTTTCGAACGACGCCGGCAACGCCCCGCTGATGGGACGCTTTCTGTTGGATTTCTGGTATGTGGTAGTGATTTGGATGGCGTTGATAGCGTTGATGGTGTGGCTGTACAAACGGGTGAAGACGGGCAAGCAACTCATCCGCAACCGCTGGATTTTCTATCCGGTGCAGGTCGTGGTGATGGCGTTGATTGTCTATCTCACGGTTAACGGCATCCGCGGCGGTTTCCGGCACAGCACGCGCCCCATCACCATCAGCAACGCCGCTCAATATGTGAACACGCCTGCGGAAGTCGGCATCGTGCTGAACACGCCCTTTTCCATCTATCGCACGCTGACTCAGGAGCAGTTTGAACGACTGACCTATTTTCAGTCGCAGGAAGAGATGACCGCCATCTACTCCCCCGTGCACTACCCAAAAAAGGCTGACAGTGTTGGTTTTACACCGAAAAACGTGGTTATCATCATTGTCGAAAGTTTGTCTCAGGAGTATGTCGGCGGATTGAACAAAGAGAGTAAAATATCCGGTTACAAAGGATATACGCCGTTCCTCGATTCGTTGATTAATGAGAGTTTGGTTTTTGAATACAGTTTTGCCAACGGCAGGAAATCCATAGACGCCATGCCGTCCATCTTGGCGAGTATTCCGTCATTATCAACCAATTACGTCTTGTCCATCTACGCCAACAATGCCATCAACGGATTGCCGGCGCTGTTGAAGACGAAAGGTTACGACTGTTCGTTTATGCACGGCGCGCCCAACGGCTCCATGGGCTTTCAGGCTTTTGCCAACATGGCAGGCTTCGACCACTATTACGGACGGACGGAATATGGCAATAACGCCGACTTCGACGGCTGGTGGGGAATCTGGGACGAGCCGTTTTTGCAATATTGCGTGGACGTTTTCAACAGCAAGCCGCAACCGTTTATGTCTTCCATCTTCACGGTCTCGTCGCATCATCCGTTTGTGCTGCCGCCGCAGTATGAGGGCGTTTTTCCGGAGGGGGCGCATCCCATCCATCGCACTGTCGGATATACCGATTATGCGCTGCGGAGATTCTTTGAAAGCGCATCGCAAGCGCCTTGGTTCCGTAATACGGTCTTTGTCATCACCGCCGACCACACCAACGCCAGCGTTTACGATGAATATAAAACCTTTGTGGGCATGGCTCAAGTCCCGATGATCTTCTACGAACCGGGAAATGAAACGATAAAAGGCGTCAAGAAAGAGGAAGTCATCCAGCAAATAGACATCATGCCGACGCTGTTGAACTACCTGAACTTCGACCAGCCCTACTTCGCCTTCGGAATGGACGCCTTCGACACCCAAAACGCAGAAAAACGATTCGCCATCAACACCTTAAACGACTTTTACATGCTCTACGAAGGCTATTACGTGCTGAAAGCGTCCGACGACAAGGCGACAGCGCTCTATAATTTCCACTCCGACCGCCTGTTGACGGAAAATCTTCTGAACAGCGAACCGGAACGGGCAGAACGAATGTATAACAAACTAAAATCCTTTCGTCAACAATATAATGACAGGATGATTGATGATGACCTCTCCACTCCAGAGCAGACGCATTAAAAATTATTTAATTCGATTTTTAATATTTCGTAAATTTTTTGCCAGGGTTTTAGGTAAAGTTGGGTAGAGGTGTCTGCCAGTTTTGAAAATGTATTTGACGAAAAAAACTTGTCGGCGGCTGTTTTATAGTCAAAATTGAAATCAATTACCAAGTTTTCAACAATTGGTTCGCCAATATGTAAAAATTTTGAAACCCGCTTGTTGTTATCTATTTGTTTGAGAAATTGCAATGATCTAACGGAACAAAAACCGATTTGATGCGTTTCTTCGTGCCATTTCAATTCTTCCAAAAAATCTGTTTTAGTAATTTCACCGTTCAAATAATCAATTATTCTGTTTTGTACTTTGTCGTCTGCAATCGGACCTTCCACAATGTCATAGTCGTGCATTTGCGTTCTATTGTTGCGATTAAGAACTATAAAATCAAGCCATCGTTCATCATAATTTTCAAAAATTGCAACTTTTAAACTTTCATCTTCATAAGCGTATTCGTCAAATTCAAATTCTGTAACAATTCCGTTTTTTCCGTGTTCTCTTCCTATCCGGTCAGCCCAAGTTTTGGCTTGTTCATAATATTTTGTTACATAAAAAGCCCTGCCAAAATCTTTGTATGGCTTTGCTTTTGTGAGGTCAATCACATCAATTTTAATATAACTTCCGTGATATAATTTCATTTTAACCCTCCATTTTGATAACAAATATTGTAAATACTTCTTACTGCCCAAAAGGGACTATCTGTATGCAAAGCCCACCAATGCTCATTAAGAAAATCCCAACCCCCATGATTTTTTAAATAAAAATAAGCATCCTGAACATTCATTTTGTAGGCATCCGCAAAAGCAGGTACGATATAAGTTACAAAACTTATTTTATCGCTCGTTTCCTTGTTTACCGCTCGTGTTTCCATTGTCTAATTACTTGATTTTATCAAACTGCAAAGATAGCATTTTTATTATACTTATTATTCACCGCAAAGGGGATATTTTCAATTCTCAATTAATTTCGTATCTTTGCCAAAATGATTAAATAATTTTGATAATTAAGAGGTGATGAATAGTACCGTTTTTATTACCGGAGCAAGCAGCGGAATAGGAAAATCCGCAGCGGAGAAATTTGCAGCGGCAGGATGCCGTCTGATACTGTGCGCACGCAATGAACAGAAAATCACGGAGTTGTCGAAGTCGTTGCAAGAGCGGTTTCACGTTCCCGTGCATGCTTTTGCGTTGGACGTCAGGGATAAAGAAGCCGTGGACGCCGCCGTAAAAGGGCTGCCTGAAGCGTTTTCCGACATTGACGTCCTGGTCAATAACGCAGGATTAGCGCTCGGTCTCGAAAAACTACAGGACAACTTAGTGAACGACTGGGAAGAGATGATAGCCACCAACGTAACGGGCTTGCTTTACGTAACCCGCGCCGTGCTTCCAACGATGCTGCGCCGCCGGCAAGGACACATCATCAACATCGGATCCATCGCCGGCATACACGCCTATCCCAACGGAGCCGTCTATTGCGCCACCAAAGCAGCGGTCAAAACGCTGTCCGACGGCTTGAGACAGGACTTGGTCGAAACGCCCATCCGCGTTACCAACATTCAACCCGGCATGACCGAAACCAACTTCAGCATCGTGCGCTTTCACGGAGACGTGGAACGCGCCAACAAGGTGTATCAAGGCATCGAACCGCTTACGGGAGACGACATCGCCGATATCATCTTCTACGCCACCTCAGCACCGCCACATGTGCAAATTTGCGAAATCACCGTTACGCCGACTTGTCAGGCAACGGGGAATGTGGCGTTTAAGACCGTAAGACCGTAAGATGCTCTGTGCGCCTCTGTGGCCTTTGTGTCTCTGTGCTGAAAAAAGACAAAAGTTATTTCAATATTTTATTCAGCACAGAGACACTGAGTACACAGAGTTTCACCGAGTTATTTTTTCACATTAACCGCCCCCTGTCCGCCTCCGATGCGGAAAGCTTTCATCTTGGTATCCAACTTGCCGGTTTTTTTGTCGTGCAGTAGCATGGCTCTGATTTCGGTGGGGGTGTAAGCGTTCATGTTGCCGGGTTTTACGACGGTTTGGCTTTCGGCATTGCCGAAAGTAGTGGGTATTTTGCTGCTTTTGGTGGGCGGGGGCATGTTCAGTATTCTGCCGTTTTGAAATTCGTGGCAAAATTTAAACTGTCTGCGTGTAATTCAAAAATTTCATGTACACTTGCAACCTTGAAAAGCCGGATGTATTGAACTAATGAACACCTCTACATCACATCCCCACAGTTTTTCTATGCAAGATACCCTCTAACATACTCCTCCACCCCTGTTTCCAACGAAGTAAAGGTTTTGTCGTAGCCTGCTTTGCAGAGTTTTGCCATGTTGGCTTCCGTGAAGTATTGGTATTTATCGCGAATGTCTTCCGGCGTTGGGATGAAAGAGATGTTTTCGGGCAGGTTCATGGCATGGAAGACTGCTTGCGCCAGAGCCAAAAACGGGCGAGCCTTGCCGGTTCCGAGGTTGTAGATTCCGTTTTCGGGGTGTTGTTCCATCGTCCAGATCAGGACATCTACCACGTCTTTGACGTAAACGAAGTCGCGGAGTTGCATCCCGTCTTCAAAATCGGGGCAGTGCGACTGAAACAGCACCATCTTTCCGGTTTGCGAGATTTGACGGAAAGCGTGGAGGATCACCGACGCCATCCGTCCTTTGTGATACTCGTTGGGACCATATACATTGAAAAATTTAAAACCGTACCACGACGACGGAGTGGCGGTCTGTTGCAATGCCCATTTGTCAAACTCGTTCTTGGAGACGCCGTAAGGATTCAGCGGTTGCAGTTTGGTAACAATGTCGTGCCGGTCGTCATAGCCATGTTCGCCCAAGCCATACGTCGCCGCCGAACTTGCGTACACCAGCGGTATTTCGTATTTGGAGCAGGCTTCCCACATCTTTTGGGTGAATGTTACGTTGAGGCGGTCGAAGACGGAGGTGTCAAACTCGGTCGTGTCGGTGCGGGCGCCGATGTGAAACACAAAGCCGACATCCAGATAATGAACGTCGAACCATTGAAAAAACAGGTCCCGCTCAACCTTGTCGCAAAAACGCCGCTCCGTCCAATTCCGCCGTTTATCTTCCCGCGAAAAATCATCTACAATAACCACATCTCCAATGCTTTTCCGGTTTAACGCTTCTACCAAACAACTCCCGATAAATCCGGCTGCGCCGGTAACGATTACTTTCTTCATGCTCTTATTTTTGATGAAATGATAACTGTGGCAAAGATACGACTTTTTAGTTATGAATGATTGAATAACTGAGTAACTGAATAAAATTTTCAACTTTCAATTTTCAATTAAACTTGTATCTTTGCATTTCGATAAACTCAATGTATCACAAAAAAATATATCATAGGTATGAAATACTTTAATGTAGCCGGTCCCTGCATAGAGGGCGAACATTATATGATTGATGCGACAGGGCGTTTGCACGACGAGTTAGTAGAACTTATCAGTACGAAACGGTATTACGTCATTCACGCTGCCCGTCAATCATCAATGGAAAAACAGTTCATGTTTTTGGATGTTAAATAGTATCCGTTATGAAGAAAAAACGGTACGTACTAAAAGTCATAATAACAACATTCTTGGCGCTGTTGGTACTGTTTTTTACTATTGACTTTGTGTTTCCGCTCAGGATTTCGCAGGATTACTCGCTGTTGATTACCGATTGTCGAGGCGACCCCGTCCACGCTTTTTTGAACGGTCAAGACAAATGGAAGATAGAGTGTCGTTACGAGGAACTGCCCGCCGACGTGATGAAAGCCATTGTGCATAAGGAAGATAAATATTTCTTTTGGCATTTCGGCGTCAATCCGGCGGCGTTGGCGCGGGCGGTATTTCAAAATTCCGTTTCGGGGGAGATAAAGTCGGGTGCCTCGACCATCACCATGCAGTTAGCGCGGATGATGGAGCCGCGCCCGCGCACCTTCAAAAGTAAATTGATAGAGGCGTTTCGGGCGTTGCAGTTGGAGGTGCATTACTCTAATAAAGAGATACTTACGATGTATCTGAACCATGTCCCCTACGGCGGGAATATCGAAGGCGTGAAAGCTGCCTCGCTCTTGTATTTCGGGCAGATGCCGGTGTCGCTGAGTTTGTCGCAGGTCTCTGTTTTGGCATCTATCCCAAACGACCCCAACGGCTTACGCCCCGGCGTCAACGACGACGCCCTGCTGAAAAAACGCGACGCCCTGCTGAAACGATTTCAAAAAGATAAGGTCTTCTCCGAGAAAGCCATCGCCGACGCGCTGAACGAACCACTGCAAGCCCAGCGACGCGCCGCTCCGACGTTTGCCAACCACTATGCGTGGTTCTTGAAACGGAGGCATCCCCAGGCGTCATTGCTGTCGGCGTCTATTGACCTCAACAAACAGGAGTGGCTCGAAAAGAAAATCGCACAGTATGCGCCGATTATTCGCCGCAAGGGAGCGGAAAATATCGCGGTGTTGGTCATTCGCAATCAGGACAGAAGCGTGGTGGCGTGGCAAGGGTCGGTGGATTTTAACGAAGAGAAATACAACGGTCAGGTCAACGGCGTGTGCGCCGTCCGTTCGCCCGGAAGTACTTTGAAACCGTTGATTTACGCCTTAGCCTACGACAAAGGTCTCATCACGCCCAAAAGGAAATTGCTGGATTTGCCGGTGAGTTATCAAGGCTACGCGCCACAGAACTACGACGGGAAATTCAAAGGCAGCGTCTCGGCGGAAGAGGCGCTGTCGCTCTCGCTGAACATCCCGACGGTGTCGCTGCTGAACGAGATGGGAATCAACGTGATGACGGGAGCTTTGACAAACTGCGGCTTCCGTTCCATCGAAAAGAGACGTAACGATTTAGGATTGTCGTTAGCATTGGGTGGCTGCGGCTGCTCGCTCTACGAACTCACCGGCTTGTACGCCGCCTTCGCCGACGGCGGCGCCTATAAACCGTTGACACTGTTGCAACAACAATCCGCCGCCGCAGGCGACACCATCGTCTCTCCGGCGGCGGCGTACATGATCACCGAAAGCCTTACCCGACTGCGCCGTCCCGACCTCCCCAACGGCTGGGAACTGTCGTCGGACATCCCGCGCATCGCCTGGAAAACCGGCACCTCCTACGGGCGGCGCGATGCATGGGCGATAGGTTATAATCCCGACTACACCATCGGCGTCTGGATCGGCAACTTTTCGGGAAAAACGGTCTCCGCGCTCAACGGCGCCGAGTTCGCCGTGCCGCTGCTGTTCGACATCTTCGCCTCCGTGGACGCCAAAACCGTCGGGAAATGGTTCGTGCCACCCGCCGACATGGACTACCGCTTAGTCTGCACCGAGAGCGGACTGCCACCCGCCGACTTCTGCACCTCCATCGTCGTGGACTGCTTTAAACCCGGCGTCTCTTTCTCGGGAACATGCGAACATCTCGTAAACGTCTTCGTCAACAACGACTCCACCATCTCCTACTGCCGCGACTGCCACCCGGAAACGGGCTACAAACTGAAATATTACTACAACTACCCACCCGAACTGACCGCCTTCTACGAAAGCGAACAAATCCCCTACGAGAAAATCCCGCTCCACAACCCCGAATGTACCAAAGTGTTCTCCGGAAAAACACTCGTCATCAGTTCGCCCGAACCGTCGGAGTACTTCTTAGAAAAAGATCAGCAACTGATGCTCTCCTGCATGGCGGAAAGCGACGTGAAAAATGTCTATTGGTTCATCAACAACCGCTACTGCGGCACCTGCGGACGAAAAGAGGCGCTGTTCGTCCATCCGCCGGCAGGGAAAAGTACTATCACCGTCGCCGATGACAAGGGGAGGAAAGCAGAGGTGGAGGTTACAATCAATTATATGTGGTGATGAACACATTTCGGACTAAGAAGTCTTTGGGTTTTCGTAATTTATTGATAATCCGTAATAATTTCTCTAAAATTCTATCAAAAGTTGAAAATTGAATAGTTACCGAAAACAAAATAGAGATATTTTTTTCAAAACGTCTCTATTTTCCTTTCAAGAATTACCGTGTTAATATCCATTCTCGAACATTATCTCTTCCGAGCGAGGATATGGCGGCTTAGGCTCTTGTGGACGAATAAGGGGTTTCACTTCCACAGGTGTTCTTTTCAAGGTCATGGGAACCGAAAACGCGCCCTGTTTGAACGTTCCGACAATAGAATCGGTTTTGAACGCGCTTTCATACGACATCCCGATACCTGTGCATAATAGCAAATGTCGTGCGAAAATTTTAATATATTGAAAATCAACTTTTTACATATTTCGGAAATTAGAAAAGTGTTCGAAAACGGACACTTTGTGTTCGGTTTCGGACAGTGGACAGGGGGAAAAATCACACTTCGGACATCCTATTTTTCAAATCCATGCTTTGGTGTAAAATTCTCACTACTTCAATTACATTTGCTGCAATTATTCGGTAGAATATAATATGATGACTTGCACGATATCCTCTGATATGTTCGTCAATTTCATCGTAATTTTTTCCGACTTTTGGATTTTTTGAAATCTCTTCACAAAAATCAATCAAAATATTATAGTACTTATCTGCTTGATTTTCCGACCAAGTTTCATAGGTATAATTCCAAATATTGGATAAATCTTCTACTGCCTTGTTGGATAAGAAATAGTTAGCCATTTTTCTTGTTAACTTTTAGTAATTCAAGATGTTTCTGTGGATTGAAATTATTTGCAATCCCGCTATCTACTCCTTCTCGAATGAGTTTTTTTAAAATGCTAATTCTATTTTCTTCCTCTTCCAACAAACGCAGCCCTGCACGAATAATCTCACTCACGTTTTTATACCTGCCTTCAGAAATGTTATTCTCAACAAAACCTTCGAAGTAATGCCCTAAAGATACGGATGTATTTCGTCCCATTTTTTCAATTTTATTTAAACCGTTAAACTGCGGCAAAATTATTAATTTTTGGTAACTTGTGCAACTTTTTTTCGTCTTTGATACGATTTTAAATTAAGACCGCATGGTCTGCTCCGGCTGCTCTTGCTTCCTCTTCTTTGTCGGGGGTTACAAGGGCTAAAACGCGAACAGTCTTACCTGTCCCGTGAGGGAGGACAACGCCTCTATTGTAACTTAAATATCCCCGAATCAATATCTTGATTTTGCAATTTTTTTTCATAATTCTGCATTTGTTTACCAAATGAAAGTGTATATACAAATTGCAGATAAATTAAATTGGAATTATCTCGTATGGTTTCCGAGGAGTAGCGGGATAAAAAGGAAATATCTTGAGTTTTTGTTTCATATTTTCTGTCGGGATAAAATGGGTTTCGTACTCCAGCTATTAAAGACATGCTATTAATGGGTTTATAACTTAGCTCTACTGAGGTAAAACTCGGTTCATTTTTTAATAATTGCCCCTTTAGCGTCTCGGTGTAAGATTGGTAAAACAGAGACAATCCCCACTTTTTATATTTCATGATACAGGACGGAATAATCCGGTATCCGATTTGTGACCAAACAACATCTGAATTTTCGTTGATTGTTTTAAAAACAGTTCCTGACAAACGTAATCTCATCCATTTTGATTCAAATGGGAACCATTGCGTGAAAATAGATAGCGCATATTCTTTAGAGCAATCTAAATTAGCATAAGTTTGTAGAATATATGCTGGTTGAACATTAAAATAAGGTAAAATAGGATTCGTTGCATAATCAAAAGATATATTTGTCCATAAATAAAATTTGGAACGCGAATATTCATAAGACAATGCCGCAAAATACTTGTTATATGGTTTTAAATCAGGGTTTCCGCTATATGCAAAAAGCGTGTCTTGCATAACGGGAATATGGCTTAGTTCACTTAAGACTGGATTGTAAGTGTTAATTTGTGAGGATAAAGAAAATTCCGAATTTCCTTTTGTGTAATATAAAGTTATGTCCGGACGAAAATAGATAAATGAGTATTCTTTACTTAGTTCATAGCTATCAAATTCGCTATAATTTACGCCGGCACTTACTGAATATGAAAAATTTGAAATGCGTCCTATTAGTTGGGTATATCCATATAATTCCTGTGTTTGCGAAGACAATTTTTCTGTATTTTCTGTTGAAACATCTTGTATTGCTTTTGCATACATGTATCGCACGCCTCCTGTAAGGTTATTGTTTTTCCAAGAATATGTGTACAACGCATCCGAAATTGCAGAATATTTACTGCTTAAAACGTTCACAAAACTTTTAAATACAGTGTCTTGTGATGTGAATTCCGAGTAATTATTTGAGAACTCGGCATCATAATAAGTCCCGACAACATTTATTAAAAAACTCTGACGATCTTTTATTTTCTTTTCAAAATATACATCTGCAACAGGGGATAAATAATTGTTGTTTTCTTCATTATAAGCATTTTCGTTGATATTAATCGGTTTGATTTGTTCTATATTTTGTCTGTTTTTAATTTTTTGTTCGGATTCCATTAAAGAAATCTTTGCATTGAATATATAATTATCAGGCTTTTGATTTGTAAAATCAAAATCTATTAAATGATCGAATAATTTAAATGGGCTATTTT
This sequence comes from Bacteroidales bacterium, assembly GCA_009777825.1. Classification (GTDB taxonomy): domain Bacteria; phylum Bacteroidota; class Bacteroidia; order Bacteroidales; family WRLA01; genus WRLA01. The sequence goes on along the minus strand of WRLA01000025.1, from coordinate 11,950 downwards.
CTCCGGTTTTTATTTTATGATTTTCAATATTATCAAAGTGATAGAACAACGATTCATTGACAATCCTTTCGTTTTGATTTTTATATCGGAACCTGTATTTTAATCCAAATTGAGAGTTTTTCAAATTATACTTCATTCCTACTAAATCGTTCCCGTGTCCTTTATTAACACTGTTTTGCAGGTTCATCGCAATTTGACCACCCATCATAATACTCTGTTTGGTTATTATATTAACAACCGCACCTACTCCAATTAATGAATAGCGTGCCGGAGGATTATCATAATATTCTACTCGGCTAATATTCTCAGGTGTGATAAGTAGCAAGTCCGTCTCTGTGGCACTAATCCCATTGATAAGTATTTTCACCTGATCACCTTTAACGGTAACTAATTGTTGGCTACTCGGCTCCAACACAAATTTAGGGACTAAACTTATCATGTCCAATGCACTACTCGATTCGCGATCAACAGCAGTCGGATAATATATTTGCTTGTCCCCAAAACGATTACTGCTTTTGTCGATTATTTCGACTGTTTCTAATTCTTGGATAAAGGGTTCTAATTCAATAGTCCCCAACGCAATAGGTTTATCTTCAAATATGCTGACATCAAAAGTTTTGGTAAGATATTCGAGGTGATGAATCTTCAATGTATAATTATTGGCTTTCACATTTGTAAAAATGAATTCACCATTAAGATTAGTTGTTGTTCCTGAAATGATAGTATCATTATGGCACAATACGAGGTTTACATGAGAAATTGGTATGGAATCCAAAGTTGTAATAAATCCGCTGATAGATGTTTGAGCATGCAGTACTTGGTGGGAAAAAAGCAGTAAGATGGTTGTAATAAAAGTTTTATGTGCGCTCATATAATCCTGATTAGTAAAAAATACTGGAAACTTTTTCTTGATTAGGAATATTATTAGCAAAAACGGTCTCGGTGACTTTTACTAACTTGGCGTAATCAAAATACATACATGATGAACGAATTTGACAATTGCTACAATCGAAACAAGAAGAGATTTTAACATAATCCAAACTGTGCCGTTCTTTTAAAAACATCTTTGTTTCTTGGAGCATACTTATAGGGTATATGTTTTTTAACGGATTTATATCAAGATTATTTTGTTCTAAATAAAGCATGTCTCTTACGCACCGAAAAAACATCTTACTTTTATTATCCATTTCTTCAACAGTTGTTTTCATAAAAGTTTCCAAACATTCAAGGGCTTTATCCTTTAAATGAACACAATTATAAAGGATCGCTTTCAATAAATTGAGGTTTGTTGTTGAAAATGCATCTTGTTTATTAAAAAAATTCGTAATAATCGTATTATCGTTCCAAGAAAGGGCTTCTAATAGTTGGATTATTTCTTCGTCTGTCGCTTCCTTGAGATTGTGTGCAGTAAGAAAATAATTTCTTCTTTTTTGAAATTGGCGATTAAATTGATCGTAAGAAAATATATTTTTTATTTCACTCATTCCTGGAATATACACATGGTATGCAGGAAAACCCAAAAAAGAAACATCCCTTATGTATAATTTGTATCCCATTGTTTTTATCAAATCAACCAAAAAACTTAAATCAGAATCATCCGAAAGCCCTGAATCATATTTGATTTTTTCAAAAATATAACTATCATTGCTGAATACGAGCGTAGATATGGAATATTAAAATGACAAGCAGAAACAAACAAAATATAGGCGCTTTTTTCAAAAGCGCCTATATTTCAGTTTTCAAGAATCAACGTTTCTACTTCAGTTCCACTTTCGCGCCTGCTTCCTCTAACTGAGCTTTCAGGGCTTCGGCTTCGTCTTTGCTGACGCCTTCTTTGATGGGTTTTGGAGCTGCATCTACGATGTCTTTAGCTTCTTTCAACCCGAGGCTGGTCAATTCTTTGACGAGTTTCACAACTTTCAATTTTTCGGCGCCTGCTTCTTTCAGTATGACGTCGAAGGAGGTTTGTTCTTCGACTGCTGCTGCTTCGCCGCCTGCGGCGGGACCTGCTGCTACTACTGCTGCTGCTGCCGGCTCGATGCCGTATTCTTCTTTGAGTATTGCTGCTAACTCGTTCACTTCTTTAACAGTTAAGTTCACTAACTGTTCCGCAAAAGCTTTCAAATCTGCCATTTTATTATCTTTTTAATGTGTTTTTAAATAAATACTAACTAAATTATGCTCGTTCCGACAGCGTCTTAACAAGACCTGCGATGGTGTTACCGCCTGATTGGAGGGCTGAGAGTACGTTCTTGACGGGTGATTGCAGCAATCCGATGATGTCGCCAACGAGTTCGTTTTTCGACTTGATGTTGACTAAGGCATCCAATTGGTTATTACCCAGGTATGTACACTCTTGTGCGTATGCGCCCTTGAGCAGGGGTTTCTCTAGATTACGTTTTTTCCTGAACTCTTTGATAAGGCGTGCAGGTGCGTTTGCTGTTTCTGAAAGCAGGATGGCGGTTTCGCCTTTGGCGACGGTCATCAACTCCGAAAAGTCTTTGCCCGACGTCTCCATCGCTTTTATCAACAGGGTGTTCTTTACTACTTCTACTTTAATACCGTTCTTGAAGCATTCTCGACGGAAGTCCGACGTTTTTTCGGCATTAAATCCTCCTATGTCAGCCAGATAGACCACGTCATATTGCTGAAGCAGGGTGGTAAGCGTTTCTACGATTTGTACTTTTTGTTGTGTGTTCATAAGCTACTTTCTCTTTTAATGGTTAATAATTTCGCTTACTGCGTTACGGATTTTGCATCAACTTGCACGCCTGGGCTCATTGTGCTGGATACGTAAATGCTTTTAACATAAGTACCTTTCGCTGCGGAAGGCTTCAGTTTGATGATGGTCTGCATGATTTCGCGCACGTTATCTTCGAGTTGTTCTTTTACGAACGACACTCTTCCGATGCCGGCGTGGATGATGCCGAACTTATCTACTTTGAAGTCTATCTTACCTGCCTTTACTTCTTTGACGGCTGAGCCGATGTCCATGGTTACGGTGCCCGATTTCGGGTTGGGCATGAGCCCGCGCGGACCAAGGACGCGACCGAGTGCGCCTACCTTAGGCATGATAGAAGGCATTGTCAAAATAACGTCAATGTCGGTCCAACCGCCTTTGATTTTATCTATGTATTCGTCAAGGCCAACATGGTCTGCTCCGGCTGCTCTTGCTTCCTCTTCTTTGTCGGGGGTTACAAGGGCTAAAACGCGAACAGTCTTACCTGTCCCGTGAGGGAGGGTAACAACGCCTCTTACCATTTGGTTCGCTTTACGCGGGTCAACGCCGAGGCGGACGTCTATATCCACCGATGCGTCGAACTTGGTGTAAGAGATGCGTTTCACTGTATTGAGCGCTTCTCCGAGTGAATACACAACGTTCTTGTCAAACTTTGAGAAAGCCTCTTTTTGCTTTTTTGTAAGTTTTGCCATTTTGTGTTATTTTTAATGTATTCGACTGATGTTGGCAATTTATTTGACGAAAGGCGGTTCACCTTTTACCTTGACGCCGATGCTTCGTGCTGTTCCGGCTACCATACTCATTGCCGAATCGAGGGTAAAACAGTTCATATCCTTCATTTTGCTTTCGGCTATGACCTGTATTTGATCCCATGTTACGGTGCCGACCTTATTACGGTTCGGCTCCGCTGATCCTTTTTTGAGTTTGGCGAGTTCCATGATCTGCACGGCAGCAGGAGGCGTTTTGATGATAAATTCAAACGATTTATCTTTGTAAACGGTAATGATTACCGGCAATACTTTACCCGCCTGGTCTTGTGTACGCGCGTTGAACTGCTTACAAAATTCCATGATGTTCACCCCTTTGGAACCCAATGCGGGTCCTATCGGAGGAGACGGGTTAGCAGCGCCACCTTTAACTTGCAATTTGATTAAACCGCTAACTTCTTTTGCCATTTTTGTTAAAAACTTTAATTAATTACTACTCGTGTTGTATAAAACAACGTTTGCGATGTAACGTCAGTACTATGCCTCCTTGATTATTTGAGAGAAACCCAATTCCAACGGTGTTTTACGACCAAAGATCATTACCGAAACGACAACTTTCTTCTTGTCTTCGTAGATTTCCTCTATTGTTCCTTTGAAGCCGTTAAAGGGTCCGTCGGACACTATCACATCTTCGTTCAGTTTGTATGGGACGTTCAGTTCTTCGCCCTGTGCCGTGAGTTCGTCAACTTTGCCGAGGATTCGGTTTACTTCTGACGGACGCAGCGGGTCGGGGTTTTCTTTTGAACCGAGAAATCCTATGACGCCCGGAACGTTGCGGATAATGTATTTGATTTCTGCTGTCAATGCTGCTTCTATCAGAACATAACCGGGAAAATAGTTCCGCTCGGTACTGACTTTTTTACCATTTTTCACCTGGTAAACTTTTTCGACGGGGATAAGCACTTGCGAGACAAAGTCCTGCAAACGATAGTTGGCGACTTCAGCTTCTATATACTGTTTCGACTTTTTCTCGCCTCCGTTAACGGTGCGAACAACATACCATTTCTTTACATTTTCAGTTTCACTCATAACTTTTTCCCTCTATCAATACCTAAACGAATCTAATATTACATCTCATTTAATACTAAACTTGACGTTTGACGCGGTCTTTTAGATGATTTATAAATTTAGAACAGTTTATAAAATTCTCTTAAAACGTTATCAAACGCTATGTCCATCAGGAAAACCACAAAAGCGATTATCAGGGAAGCAATGGACACCACAATAGCGCTACCTTGCAACTCTTTCCACGTGGGCCATGTAACCTTGTGGATGAGTTCGTCGTAACTCTCGCGAAAATACTTTTTAATAGATGCCATATCGAATCTAATATTAAATGTTAGCAGGGGCAGAGGGATTCGAACCCCCATCAACGGTTTTGGAGACCGCTATTCTGCCATTGAACTATGCCCCTGAACAGAGTGAAGCCATCTTCACTCTATTCAGTATTAATCCAAAATTTCTGTTACCTGTCCGGCGCCTACGGTACGACCGCCTTCGCGGATAGCGAAACGGAGGTTTTTCGACATAGCGACGTCGGCAACTAATTTCACTTCAATAGTCAAGTTGTCGCCCGGCATAACCATCTCTACTCCTTCGGGGAGCAGCATTTCGCCGGTAACGTCGGTTGTACGGAAGTAGAACTGTGGACGGTATTTGTTGTGGAACGGGGTATGACGTCCGCCTTCTTCTTTTTTCAGGATGTAAACCTCGGCTTTGAAGTGTTTGTGCGGTTTCACTGAGCCCGGGGCGATGATAACCATCCCGCGGCAGATCTCTTTTTTGTCAATACCGCGCAGGAGGATACCTGCGTTGTCGCCGGCTTGTCCTTGATCCAACAGTTTGCGGAACATTTCAACGCCGGTACATACGGATTTCAGTTTTTCAGCGCCCATGCCGATGATTTCGACGGGTTCGCCCACTTTGATGATACCTGTTTCGATACGTCCGGTGGCAACGGTTCCGCGTCCGGTGATGGAGAAGACGTCTTCTACCGGCATCAGGAACGGTTTGTCTTGGTCGCGTTGCGGCAATGGGACCCATGTGTCGCAGGCTTCCATCAGTTCGATAACTTGTGCTTCGCCTTCTGCTTCGCCGTTCAATGCTTTGAGGGCGGATCCCTGGATAACAGGGGTGTTGTCGCCGTCGAAACCGTAGAACGTCAACAAGTCGCGAATTTCCATCTCGACGAGTTCGAGTAGTTCGGGGTCGTCCACCGCATCTACTTTGTTCATGAAAACAACGATTTTAGGAACGCCTACCTGACGTGCTAAGAGGATGTGTTCGCGGGTTTGCGGCATCGGACCGTCGGTCGCTGCCACAACCAAAATGGCGCCATCCATCTGTGCTGCTCCTGTTACCATGTTCTTTACGTAGTCGGCATGACCGGGGCAGTCCACGTGAGCGTAGTGACGGTTTTTCGTCTGATACTCAACGTGCGCCGTATTAATGGTGATACCTCTCTCTTTTTCTTCGGGAGCATTGTCAATGCTGTCGAATGATTTTATCTCTGCAAGACCTTGTTTTGAGAGTGTCAAGGTGATTGCTGCCGTTAACGTGGTTTTACCATGGTCAACGTGGCCTATTGTGCCAATGTTTACGTGCGGTTTATCCCGCTTAAATGTGTCCTTTGCCATAACTCAAAGATTTTGAATGTGTTTTTATTAACTATTATAATTCTTAAAAAATTCCTTTTTAAACCAAAATTTGAGCCGAAGACGAGAATTGAACTCGTGACCCCTTCCTTACCAAGGAAGTGCTCTACCCCTGAGCTACTTCGGCTTCGACCATACCATATTATTATATGTTATATCATGTAGTAATACAGCGGTACAATAACGAGCGGAAGACGGGACTCGAACCCGCCACCTACAGCTTGGAAGGCTGTCGCTCTACCGGATGAGCTACTTCCGCTTCGAAACTCTGTGGGGAGAGGAGGATTCGAACCTCCGAAGGCTTCGCCAACAGATTTACAGTCTGCCCCATTTGACCGCTCTGGTATCTCCCCAATTTTTTTTAAGACTACGAGCCGATGGAGGGATTCGAACCCCCGACCAGCTGATTACAAATCAGCTGCTCTGGCCAACTGAGCTACATCGGCAGCCTTTATTTCAATATTTTAAGAACGCTCCTTTTCTAGAATTTTATCTCTTACAAAAAGGACGGCAAAGGTACGGCATTTTTTTGATATATGAAACATTTTGTGTGTTTTTTTTAAAAAAACTGACACGGAATGACTATCTCTCTGAAAATCAATAGAAAAAAGTGGTGATTGATAAGTGAAGAGCGAAGGGTAATGGGTGAAAAGTGAAGAGTAGGAAGTAAAAAGGGAGGGATGAAGGGTGAAAAACGAGCAGCGAAACGGAAGAAAATGGTACATTTTTGCGAGAGAGGTGGTGAAAATTTCGGATTTATTCACATTTTTTGACACGAGTTTTCATAAAGTTCAACACATGCAAAAGGCGATGGAATTGATGAATATTAAGTTAACCAATGTGATTAGCGATATTCTTGGGAAATCGGGTCAAGCGATTATATCGGCAACTATTTCCAGTGAGCGAGATGTTTCCAAATTAACCTTGTTAGCTGATCCAAGATGTAAATCGCCCAAAGAAATCATTGATGAAATCCTTTTTTCACATCAATTCAAAAAAAAGATGTACCTTTGCCGAAAATTATAATCCGAAGTAAAAAGATAAAACCACGAAATACGAATGGGAAAAACGAAAAAACAATATCATGGCAAGTAGAACATTGGAAAACGATTTTCGTAACACGCAGGTACAAAGGACATTAGAATATATTCTTTCTTTGGGTTTATTCAAGTCCCCCCCTATAAACAGAGAGGAAACCTTATCTGAAAAAAAGAGAAAGTTGGTCCATGAATTGAAAAATTATTTGGTTGATTTGTCAGGTTTTAAGTTTAATAGAGAAGGGGCAAATATCTATGAATAAATTTGTACTTGATACCAACATCCCGATATACAGTCACGACGAAAATGCTGCTGATAAGCAAAGCATTGCAAGGAGTTTGATTGTTCGTTCGTCTGTTGTTTGTATGCAAGTGGTATCGGAATATGTAAGTGTTTTGAAACGTATTCTGAAAATACACAACACAATGGTAATCAACGCTTGTATGCCAAATTCAAATAGACAAGCAATTATCTATTATTAATCCTTTTTTGTAATTTATATGAAAAAAACTTCCCCACATCTTACAGTCTTACGGTCTTACACTTTTACAGTCTTCATCGCACTCCTCTTTCTGCTGGCATCCTGTGGAGAGCGTAGCCGACCTAAAGGCGATACAACCGAAACGCGAGACCCTGTCTTGGAGGCGTTGAACAAAAAGATACAGTCCGACCCCAACAATGCCTCCCTCTATTACCAAAGAGCGGACTACCTGCTCGATAACGGAAGAATCCCCGACGCCCTGATGAACTTCATCGTCTCGCTGGATTTGGATTCGACCAACACCGATACATGGTCTAGGCTTTCCGACGTCTATATGTTGATGGACAACTACATAGAAGCCGAGAACGCCATGATACAGGTTTTGAAACTGCGTCCCGACGACGAGGATGCCTTGGTGAAACTTGCCAAATACTACATCATCTTCTTTAACTACGACGATGCCAAAGCCTATTTAGACCGCGCCTTATTAAAAAACAACCTCAATGCTAATGTGTACGAACTCTATGGCATGTATTACCTCGAACAGGGCGACACGACACGAGCCATCGCCTCATTCAACCGCGCCGTTGAAATTGACGACAGCCTTTCCGACGCTTACCTCTCTTTGGCTTTGCTGTACGACCTCCGCAACAATCCCGTCGCCATTGACTATTACAAAAATGCCATCCGCGTCCGCCCGAACAATCTCAACGCGCAATACAAACTCGCCTACCATCTGCAAGAAAAAGCCGACAGAATAGACGAAGCCATGGCAATGTACGACGCTATTTTGGAAAAAGACCCGCAATACTATCACGCCCTCTATAACAGAGGGTATATCTATCTTGTTTACGAAAAGGACTTCCGGACAGCCTTGGATTATTTCAGTCAAGCAGTAGAATATTCCGACAGAACAACGCCCGATGCGCTCTACAACATGGCGTACTGCTTAGAACTGTTAGACAACAAGAAAGAGGCACGTCGGCTCTATAAACAGATATTGGAAGTGTTTCCCGACTACCAATTAGCGATAGAGGGACAACGCCGGGTGGGACGGTTCGATAAAAATTAGAAAGAATCCGCGTTATCTGCGCTATCGGTGTTCTTTTCCGTCTTTTCGACTTCCGCCGTTATTACCACTTTCAGCGCCGGGGCGATGTCCTTAAAAAGTTTCACTTTCACCTCATATTCGCCCAGATTTTTGATGTGGTTGTCGGGGACGAGGATGATTTTACGGTCAACTTCGTATTTGTATTGCTCCAACAGCGCTTCGGCGACGGTCGCATTGGTTACCGAACCGAAGATTTTGCCCTCTTCATTGGCTTTGACGGCAATTCTCACGGTGGCGCTTTCTAATGCCTTTGCCAAAGTTTCGGCGTCGTTGATCAGTTTTGCCTGTTTGTGCGCTTTCTGGCGGATGATTTCGGCTACTTCTTTTTTCGCCGAAGGCGTTGCCAAAATGGCTAATCCTTTGGGGATAAGGTAATTACGGGCGTAGCCGTGTTTTACCTTTACTATTTCGTGGGCGTAGCCCAAGTTTTCTACTTCTTTCTTCAAAATGATTTCCATAATGCTTCCCTCCTTATTTTAATAAATCACCAACATAAGGCATCAAGGCGAGATGACGTGCGCGTTTCACTGCTTGTGCCACTTTCTTTTGAAACTTATTGGACGTACCGGTCAGACGACGGGGCAACAGTTTCCCTTGCTCGTTGACGAACTTCAACAGAAACGTATCGTCCTTGTAATCAATGTATTTGATACCGCTCTTTTTAAACCGGCAATATTTTTTTCTCTTCGTATCGACCGCTATCGGGGTCAAATATTTAATGTCAGAATTTGGTTGTGCCATTGTTCTTCGTTTTTAAAGGGTTAATACTACAAATCTTCGTCTATTTCGTCAGCCAGAAAATCCTTAACTGTGATTTCCGGCGTTGCCGCCAGGTCTATCACAATATTGGACGACGAGATGACGTCTTTACCTAATGCACGCTTTTTTTCGTTATACGCTATGGCGTGCTTGTCGAGTTTCACGGTTAAAAACCTGATAATGCGCTCGTCGCGACGGAAGTTGACCTCCAAGGTGTTGATGGCAACGCCTTCTGCCTTAAACTCCATGAGATGGTAAAACCCGGTCGTCTTTTTCTGGATGGGGTAGGCTAATTTCTTTAAGCCCCAATTCGACTCGTGAACAATTTCAGCGCCTTGCTTCTCCAGCAAATCTCTGAACTTCTTAACCGTTTCCTTCATCTGTTCATCAGACAAAACGGGAGTCATAATGAAAACGGTTTCATACTGATTAATCATTCTTTTGATTTTTAATAAGTTAAACTATAATTTATATCCCTACGTTTAGGGAGCGCAAAGATACAAAAAATAATTGAAAATTGAGAATAAAAACCAATATCTTAATTTTTTTTATTCTTTCTTCCGAAATATTCAATAATTACATGATTCTTTCGGAATACAGATTTTGATTTGTAGCAGTTAACCCAAATCTAATGGTTTTCTGTGTTTGATAATGATTTATAATTACTGTTCCCCCTCAAAATAAACCTTCTTTATCAAACTCGTCGCCAGTTTATTAACGTGTACGTTGAGGATTTTCTGTTCGCTTTTTTCGATGGTGGCGTAAACTCCGGAGTGTTCTTTGAGGAAGTCGTCGAGGATGTCTTTGCTGAAGAGACCGATGAGTTTTCCGGTCTCTTTGGGGACGGAGATGTGTCCGATTTTGCTGACGACGTTGTTGAGACGGTTTTCGGTGATGTACTGTTCGGCGATGGGGAGCAGATTGTTCAGTTGTTCGCTGTAGGAGGGTTCGACGAAGAGTTTGGGGGCGCGTTTTTTGATGGCTTTCTTTTCGGCGAAGCGGGCGTTTTTGTTTTTGAGCAGGACGCGGGCGCCGTTGCTGAGATAGGTCGTCTCGGCGGGACGGATGACGATGCCTTCGCAGACGTTATCGTCGAGGGGCGGCAGTCCCATCCAGATGGCGATCATGCTGGGGGCGCTGTTGGGATGTTTCAGGCATTCGGCGAGCGTGCCGCGGAACAGCGACTTGGCATAGAAGAAGTCGCCGCGCTCGAAGAACGCATTTGCCTCGTCTACAGTGAGGTAGCGACCGCTGTTTTCGGTGTTTACGTAGAGGTCGAAAGCGTAGAACTCGTGCTGTGGGCAGTAGAAGACGCCTTTTTGGATGACCACCGTTTTCGAGTCGTTTTTGACGTCGGGGTGGGGGTATTTGCCACCGAACATCTCGCCGAAGAGTGTCAGCGTTTGGACGTCGGGGAGCTCGGCTTTCACCGTTGCGAGCAGGGCGATGACTTTGGGCGTATAGCGTTCGAGCAGTTTCTCGTAGTCGTAGAACTTCTCGCCGGTTTCCACGAACCCAGTGCGTTTGCCGAAACTGACTGTGGTTCCGTCCGTAACGAAGCAGACGTTGGAGCCGTGTACTTTTTCCTGTACTACAAATTCCTGATTTTCAGGAACTTCTGTCTTTACTCTTTCCAAAAAATCCTTATCGAAAGTGTTTTCGATGGATGTGTACTTTTTAAAATGGATCATGATTATATTATTTTAATGACATTTGCAAAGGTACGGTTTTTTGGTTAAACCCAAATTATGCATTAGAGAAAAATCATTAATCTTGTGTTCAAATTTCTAATGCGTAGCGTTAGAGAAAATTATGTTATGGACCTGACGTATCAATTTACAAATAAAGAAGTTACCCCTTGGAGCGGCATGGTATTTTTGAAACAATTTTTGGATAAGAAGTCCTCCTGACTTCGACACTTTTATTCCTATGTTTTTGAAACTCCATGTATATCAATGTAATACGAAATTCGGAACGCCGATTTGGGTGTCTCGGCATTGAAATCGGAACAAACCTCATTTTCACCTCATTTAAACAAGAAAACAACCTCAGTAGCTGATAATGAGCCAATTAACCATAAACCTCATTACCTCATTCTTTGCGTTTGAAATGAGGTAATGAGGTTGGTGTTTGTTTGTAATTTATTGCTAATGAGGGATTTCCCTCCTTTGGAGGGGCAGGGGAGGTTAAATAAGGGTTTTCAATATATTAAATTGATTATCACTTATTTAAAAATTACGCAATAAGAATTTTAATGCGTTTGTCCTGCTTTTGTGCTTTGTGGTTAAAAAAAATCGTACCTTTGCACCTGTTTTTTTATACAGAATACGCTTACAACAATGAGATACAACCGGCACATTCAAAAACAGGGCAGTGCATGTGAAAACATGCCAACCACCG
>WRLA01000024.1 GCA_009777825.1 Bacteroidales bacterium | reverse complement strand
TGCGCTAAATCTATAGTCTGAACCTGTGTTACCATCTCTCTATCTTTTTGGACTGCAAAGATAAAACTATTAGTCAAGATTTACGCCTAACCTCCCCCCCCTCCCCACAACTTTTGCGGGTGAGCCAAAATTTATACTGAGTGTAGCCGAAGTATCTAAAAAAAAACTGCTGACGGTTTTTCACCGGCAGCAGTTCCAAATTTTTAAACAAGGAGAATTATTTAATTGCAAATTCTACGCGGCGGTTTCTTTGACGTCCGGCTTCGGTGTTATTGCTGGCGATGGGTTTTTCCGGTCCATAGCCAACGCTGGACATCTTGTTCTCATCCAATCCTTTGCCGACTAAGTAATCTTTCACGGCGTTGGCGCGGTCTTGGGATAATTTTTTGTTCTTATCGGCATTGCCTACGTTGTCGGTATGACCGGCGATATCCAATTTTATCCAGGCGATGCTGTTGAGCAAGTTAGCCACTTCGTCCAATAAGACTTTCGACTCTTCGGTCAGGACAGCCGAACCGGTTTTAAATTCAATATTTTCGGCGGTAGCCGTAACTTTCTGGACAACTTCTTTTTGTTCCATCTTAGCCAATGCGTCTTTAATATCTTTCACGTCGTTTTTAATTCCGGTAATATCGGATTTCACGTCGTTAAGGTCTTTCTTGATGGCGGCATTATCGCTTTCGAGGGCGGCTAAGCGGTCATAAACTTCCTGGTCACGCTCTGGGGTAAACATGATGGTTGGTTTGTAGTAGTCGTCGTAAGTCATGTTACGGACGTGGTTCTTTCCGATTTTAAAGCGGAAGCCGGCATTGGCAAAGAATGCGTCGTTGCCGCTTGAAGAGTAGTCGCCGCGTCCGCCTAAGTCGTTCATGTTGTAGTACCTGTATTCGCTTTCCAGCATAAACGATACCCACGGAGCCAGGCTGAAATCAAGACCCGCGTTCGCCATTAAAATGAGACTGAATTTTTTGTCGGAATACTTGTCAAAATTCTTATTCTCGCCACCCCATTCGTCCTTTTCGGTAAATCCCAGCGACGCCGTTTGTTTATACGAATACGCGCCGCCGCCGATACCGGTGCCTACGTAGAACGACACTTTTTTCCATCCGCCTGTCCGTTGAGGAGAGACGAGGTTGGAAATGTTAATGGAGTTGTACAGAATGCCATCCATGGTTTGACCGTAATACTTGTTCTCCTCGCCATTCTGTCCATTCCTGTCGTAGTTGCTGAATCCGAAGTTCAATCCTATGCCGAAGATCGGGTTCGGATTGTACTCTACAAAGAAGTTGCCGTTCCAACTAATGGAGTTTAAACGTTGGTCTAAACGGGTTTCATCTTTCTCAAGGTTAATGTCGGTGTAAGGCGTTACGCGGTAGTAGTCCGCACCGCCTTTGATACCGAGTGACCATCTTGCCAAACCATCATTTTTGTGGTTTTGATTAATTACTTCTGCCTTTTGGGCAAAGGTTCCGAAAGCAAAAATTGCTAACAATGTTGTAAATACACATTTCCTCATAATTTTTTAGTGTTAAATTAAACTTTAATATTTATTATATAATTTACGTTACTGCAAAAATAGTGCCATTTTTCTCGAAAAAGCAATTTGTGTTAAATTTTCGTTAACATTTTATAGTGTTGGCTCGTTTCAAGGTATTTGTAAGCCTTTTCGGGCAGAAAAAACCGGACATTTTTACCGTCGTCGATAGCCCGACGGATAAACGACGAGGAGACGTCCAACAGCGGAGCCTGAAAAAATGTCACATTCGGATGTTGGGCAAACGGCGAGGGTGCGCAGCCCGAACGGTTATAAACATATATCTTATAATGGTCGAGAATGTAACGGTAATCCTTCCACCGATCGAAAATCGCTAAATTATCTTCGCCGATGATAAGGATAAATTTCTCGTCGGGATATTTTTCGGAAAAGAATTTCAAAGTATCAACGGTATAAGATGGTTTCGGCAGATGAAACTCGGCATCGGAGACCGAAAAGCCGGCGACGTTTTCTACCGCCATCAACATCATCTTCAACCGTTCGGCGGCAGGCAACAGCAACGTCTCGTCTTTCAACGGGTTGTGCGGGGAGACGACAAAACAAACCTCGTCAATATCCGAAAACTCTAAAAAATAGTTCGCCAACGCCAAATGTCCGATATGCACCGGATTGAACGAGCCGAATAGTAGTCCTGTCGTTTTCTTTTTCATGTCGTCATCCTTTTAAAAAATCCACGACGGCTTTTTGGGTCTGTTCCACCGCCGTTTCGAGGGAGTCGTTCACGATGATCACGTCGTATTTGTCGGCGAAGGAGAGTTCAAACTCTGCCCGCGACACGCGAATGTCAATAGATTCCGGACTTTCGGTTTTTCGCAACAGCAATCGCTCGCGCAACACCGCCACATTCGGTGGCTTGATAAAAATGGAGAGCGCCTGATCTTTAAAATAATCTTTCAATCGGCATCCGCCCACCACGTCCACGTCGAAAATCACGTAACTGCCTTTGTCCCAAATACGTTGCACTTCCGACTTGAGCGTGCCGTAAAATTTCCCCGCATACACCTCTACATGTTCTAAGAAAGCGTCTTCGGCGATTTTGCTTTTGAAGTCGTCTTCGGTGAGAAAATAGTAATCTTTGCCCTCCACTTCGCCCTGACGGGGCGAACGGCTGCACGCCGAGATGGAAAATTCCAACTCCGGAACATATTCCATCAAACGGTGCATGATGGTAGTTTTTCCGCCTCCGCTGGGGGACGATATGATGATAACCTTGTGATTCATAATATGTTTAATAACTGTTCTTTAATCTTTTCCAACTCGTCTTTCATCAAAACGACTAAGCGTTGCATCTCAAAATGATAGGATTTTGAGCCTAAGGTGTTGATCTCGCGTCCCATCTCCTGAGCGATAAAGCCGAGTTTCCGCCCCGGCGACGCCGGATCGGCGATGGTCTGGAAGAAGTAGTCGCAATGTTTCTTCAAACGGACTTTTTCCTCCGTAATGTCCATCTTTTCAATATAATAGATCAACTCCTGTTCAAAGCGGTTTTCATTGAAGTTGGCTTGATGTTCCAACTCAACAAACGCCGAGCGCAGTTTTGCGCGAAGGTTTTCGGTGCGTTCCTTTTCAAACGGGTCTATCTCTTTCAGATAACCCAAAATGTTGTTGACGCGCAAAGTCATGTCTTGGCACAATATCTCGCCTTCGTTGCGACGGCAACTGTTCATCTTCTCCAACGCCATTGCCAATCCTTCGGACACTGCCTGCCACTCGTCGGGAGCGAGTTCGGATGTCGTTGCCTTAAAAACGTCGGGCAGGCGGGCGATGACGGGTATCAAACCACCATGCTCTTCCTCGCCGACATCTTCAACTAACTGTTTCAGATTGTAGTAATAACGTTTCGCCAAAGGTTGATTAAAAACAATATCTTCATTGTCGGAAGCGAGTTCGATGGTGATGATCAGTTCCATCTTGCCGCGCTCCGCCGCCTGCGCCACCATGTTGCGTATCTCCGGCTCTTTTTCGCGATACAACGCCGGCAAACGCAACGACAAATCCAATAGTTTGCCGTTGACGCTCCTGATTTCGACGCCGATCACCTTTGTCCCGAAAGTTATGTTGGCTTTTCCGTAGCCTGTCATTGATTGTATCATCTTCTTACTGTGTTAAGTGTATTTTTCTTCTTTTTTCAACGTCTCAATCTTTTCAATCGTTCTTCGTAACTGCGGATATACATATGTGATTCATGTCTGTAGCCTTTTAATCGTAATACCGCCGATGACGTCATGTTGAGCGGCAGCCAGCAGAAGTCCGAAGTGGTCTTCTTCGTCAATTTTGAACATGCGGGTCTGAACTCCTTTGTTCACGCCTTCCGACAACATATTGAAAAAAAATGGGAAAAACCGCTCGGAACGATGTTCTTTCTGGCTTTTCGGCAACGTGAGACTGATGGACGAATATTCGGAATTGGAAAAATAATCGTCATCGTAACAAAATGTATAGGAACCGTCATTATGCTCCGTCAGCGTCCCCGCCAAGGTCTTATTCATGTAAACGTGTGCCGCTCTCATTATTTTTTTTGTGCAAAGATAGATATTTTTTTGTACCCAATAGTAGCAGACTATTAAACGCCGCGAAAAGCCCGATGCCCAACTTATCAACCATCATCGAGAGGAGGATGACGATGAAAAAGGCAATGTAGAGCGGTGAGCGGAATTGTTTCGTTTTAATGCCCGGATAGATCAGCGCAAACAGAAACCAGGCAAAGCCGACAACGCCAAAGGTGGTAAAGACGATTAGATAGTGATTGTGGGGCGTTTTATAAATCTCTGGTTCGGGCAGCAAAGAGCCAACCTCTTTGTAGGCGGTTATTTGCGCGTCCATCATGTCGCCAGTTCCGACGCCAAACCAGAAATGGTGCCGGATGGTATAAAACGAGGCACGCCAAAACTCAAAACGCTGCGTCAGCGAAGCTCCTGTGGCATAATTCAACTCTTTCCACGTGTAATACTCCCAGAAGGTCGTTCGGATGCGACTGTCAATGTTGGACTTTTGGGCGTTGTGGTGGTTGGCGATTCCGCGTTCGACATTCCGGATGTCGTCGTCGGAAAGGGCGGCGACGCCTTCGGCATCTTTTCTCAGCCCTTTGCCGGTAAGGTAACGAGTCAATGTCGTTTTGATGCCGTATCCTTTCAAATCCTGTCCGTCGAAATCCATGCTGCTGCGCCGGTTCCAACTTTCGCGCATTTCCGGATAGCAGATGTAAATCTGCACCCAATAGCCGTTTTCCAACTGTTTGGAGGTTGTATCGTGCTGATATTCACAGCCGTGCGCTGTCGTTTTATCCAATTCCGACAGGATTTTGGACTCTTTCGGTTGAAAATCGGCATAAATGTGATGGAGGTAGAGGAAAATAGATACGCTCGCCGCCGCCACCAAGGTCAACATTCCCCATCTGACGATTTTTCGGGGCGCAAACCAGGCGCTTCTCAACCCGAAAAACACCACGATGACCGGCAGAATAGACAACGCCGTCATGGATTCCATCAGCAGCAACATGCCTGTAAACCATAGCATTAGCACAATAAACCAATATTTCTTCGTCGTTGCCGTGTTTTTAAAAAACCAAAACGACACGATGACAGCCATCAACACCGTCAACCCGAAACGAATATTGGAGTTAAAGCCGATGATTTGCCGAATATCGGTAACTTCCCTGAAAAAGAAAGCGTACAAGACAAGCAAAGTCCCAAGCAGATTACCCGCCAAAAAGAGATAGAACACCGCCTTTAGTTCCTTCATATTCAACGGTTTTATCATGGCAATGGTGAACGGAAGCAGAAACAGCGGCAGTTTACTTCGCAAATCGCGCATGGCGAAAGCGTAATTTTCCGTCCACAATAATCCGACGATGTAGAGCAAAAAGAGCGAGATGCAGACCAACGCCGCTTTATTTTTCCACAGGCTGTGGAACCGTTCGGCTATCCGGCGGTAGTTCACTGCCATGTCTATGAGCCATATCGAAGCCAACGCTATCTGTCCGGTACTCATCGTCGCCGTCGAAATCGCCGCTCCGATAAGCATTGTTCCGAAACTCAGTATGTAGATGTAGCGGATGATTTCCTGTATGTATGTGCGGATGAGGTTGTACATTACGGTTTGAAATTAGGTTGCAAAGATATATTTATTTCGTGTATAAATTGTGGATGGTTTTAAAGAACGTAGCATAATTGAATGATTCACAGGATTTAAGCGCGTTTTCCCTGATTTTGGAATAAAGATCCGGATTTTCCAAGAGCGTCTTTGTTTTTTCTACTATTTCGGAAATGGAGTTGGGCGGAATGATGAGTCCTGTCTCCTGATTTTCAATGATTTCTTCTTGAGCGCCGGTATTGGTTGTGATTACGGGGCAGCCCGCCCGCATACATTCCACAAGCGCCAATCCAAACGATTCTTTTGCCCGCGAAGGCAAAATAGCCACATCCAATGCTGCCAAAAACGGAAAAACATCGTTTAGAAAACCAAGAAAAAACACGTTGCCGTCAAGGTTTAAATCGTGTATCTTTTGATGTAAACAGTCGGTATATTTTTTATCGCCGGCGCCCGCAATGAGCAAAACAACATTGTGTTGCAGAAGCAGTTGCGGCAAAGCGTCAATAATCAAATCCACACCTTTTTCCGGGTCTAAACGTCCGCAAAATCCGAGTAGTTTTGTATGGACGTCCAAGTTCAGTTTTTGGCGGAAATCTATCGGAATCATCTTTTCAAGAGGTATATCTTTTACAGCATTGTGAACAACCGCCGTGCGGATGTCTTTGGCTGAGACAGTGGATAAAAAGGCGCTTTCAGCCGCCTTAGAAACAAAAATCAACGTGTCAATGTTCCTATATAAATAGCGGTAGAGAAAACTGTTTTTCCCTTGCTTGACCAAATGCCGCGTCATGACGACTTTTACACTCTTTGCCCGAATCAGTTTCTTCGCAAAAACCGACAAAAACGCATCACAAAAAATGTGGGCGTGAACAACATTAATCTGATGTTTTTTAATGAAAAAAGCAAGCCGGACAATGGAATAAACATCAAACAAAAACAGCAACGGTAATGTAAAAAAAGGCAAATTTAAATCTGAAAACTTTTTCCGAACGACGTTGGATTTTCGAGCAACTACGAACACTTTGTCGCCATTGGCTTTGGTCGCCTCGGCAAGGTCATATACATAACGCTCACCTCCTCCCCATTCCGAAGTAGGAACAATTTGTAAAATTCGCAATTCGACAAGGTTGAGTTTACTCATATTAAAAATGCAAAGGTACACTTTTTTAATAACTGAATAACGGCTAATATGGACAAAAAAAAATTTTAACGCTGTTGCCGCGAATACGGTTTCGCCAACTGATTGGTGATCATGCCGTTTTGATATTTGAAGAATCCTGATACGGCGATCATGGCGGCGTTGTCGGTGGTGTAGCGCAGGGGGAGGAGGTGGGTCTTCTTGTTTATTTTCTCGCCCAGCGCGGTGAGGCTGTTGCGCAGGACGCTGTTTGCGGAGACGCCTCCGGCGATGGCGATGTCGTTGACGGGGTATTGCCGGATGGCTTTTTCAAATTTCGCCATCAAGATCTCTACGATGGTGGATTGGAGGGATGCGCAGAGGTCGGCTTTGTGCGTTTCGATGAAGTCGGGGGTGTGTGCCATTTGGTCTCGCAGGAAGTAGAGGAACGAGGTTTTCAATCCGCTGAAACTGTAGTCCAAGTTGGGGATGTTGGGTTTTGCAAAAGAGAAAGCCTTGCTGTCGCCGTCTTGTGCTAATCTGTCAATGACGGGACCGCCGGGGTATGTCAGTCCCATCACTTTGGCGGCTTTGTCGAAGGCTTCGCCGGCGGCGTCGTCAATGGTTTTTCCGACGATTTCCATGTCGAAATGGCTCTTTACCAATACTATCTGTGTATGTCCGCCGGAGACTGTCAGGCAGAGGAAGGGAAATTCCGGCGGTTGGTGTTGCCAGTTGGGGTCTTGTAGAAAGTGCGCCAGGACGTGCGCTTGCAGGTGGTCCACCTCCAGCAGCGGGATGCGCAATCCTAACGACATCGCCTTGGCAAAAGAGATGCCCACTAACAACGACCCCAGCAGACCTGGTCCGCGTGTGAACGCGATGGCGTGCAGTTGTTCTTTGTCCACGCCGGCATCTTTCAGCGCCTTGTCTATGACGGGGATGATGTTCTGCTGATGCGCCCGCGACGCCAACTCCGGCACGACGCCGCCGTAAGCTTCATGGACAGACTGTCCCGCGATGACGTTCGACAGCACGGAAACGCCGTTCAGCACCGCCGCAGAGGTGTCGTCGCAGGAGGATTCGATGCCAAGGATGAGGGGGGTGGGGGTTTTCATTTCAACTGTCAGTCTGTGGCTATCACCATGGTAAATTATGCTTTTTGTAGGCATCTTTCCGATGTTTTACTCTTCTGATATACACAGTATCCGTTTCCTTGTCGTAATAGATGATTAGTCTGTATTTTTTAATCTTCAACCTGTAATATGGTTCATCAGATCCTTTAATACGTGATACGTTATCCAAATCGCCCAAACTATTTGCAGACATCAATCTCGATACTTGTCGAACTATCAATTCGTGTACATTCTGAGGAAACGCCTCGGTATCTTTTACAGCCCTTGTGGTTACTTCAACTTTCATTTGGTAAAGTATTTGATAAATTCCGCACCGCTTATTGTTTCATCATTTGCGCTTGCTTTTGCATCCATCAAATCCTCATGATTAAATTCGTCTTCATCTTCGTCCGCATTGGCGATGGAAAAAGTGTGACTACCTTTTTTGATAAATATCTGCTCGTTTAATGCCAATTCAAGATACTTGTCTTGATTGACTGCAAACCTTTTACTACTTACTGTCATAATATTTACGTTTATTAATTGACTGCAAAGATACATTTATTTACCGTTACCCGTTTCCCATCCGATTTTTCGACGTGTCCGACAATTTGCGCTTCGACGCGGAACTGTTCGGAGATGGCGATGATGTGCGGGGCGATGTTTTCGGGGACGTAAAATTCCATGCGGTGTCCCATGTTGAAGACCTTGTACATCTCTTCCCAACTTGTTTGCGACTCTTTTTGGATCAGTTTGAAAAGCGGTGGGACGGGGAAGAGGTTATCTTTGATAACGTGCAGGTTTTCAATGAAGTGCAGTATTTTTGTTTGCGCTCCGCCGCTGCAATGGACGATGCCATGAATTTGCGGACGGAATTGTTGCAGTACCGCTTTCACGATGGGCGCGTAGGTGCGCGTGGGGGAGAGTATCAGTTTTCCGACGTTGACGTTGGGTATTTCGGTGGCGTCGGTCAGTTTTTTGCTGCCGCTGTACACGACGTTTTCGGGAAGGTTGCAGTCGAAACTTTCGGGGTACTTTTCGGCATAGATTTTCGAGAGGACGTCGTGGCGTGCCGAAGTTAAGCCGTTGCTTCCCATGCCGCCGTTGTAGTCGTCTTCGTAGGATGCCTGTCCGAAACTGGCGAGTCCGACGATGACGTCTCCGGCGGTGATGTTTTTATTATCAACGACTTCCGTTTTTTTCAACCGCGCTGTAACGGTGGAGTCCACGATGACAGTACGCACTAAATCGCCCACATCAGCGGTCTCGCCGCCGGTGGAGCGGATGCCGATGCCGTGGTCGCGCATCTTCTGTAGGAACTCTTCCGTGCCGTTGATGATGGTGGCGATGACTTCGCCCGGGATGAGCCTTTTATTGCGTCCGATGGTTGACGAGAGTAGGATGTTGTTGGTTACGCCGACGCAGAGGAGGTCGTCTAAGTTCATCACGATGGCGTCTTGCGCGATGCCTTTCCATACGGAGAGGTCGCCGGTCTCTTTCCAGTAGAGGTAGGCTAAGGAGGATTTTGTTCCGGCACCGTCGGCGTGCATGACGGTGCAATAGTCGTCGTCGCCGCCCAGGACGTCGGGGACAATTTTACAGAAAGCGCTGGGGAACAATCCTTTGTCAATGTTTTTAATGGCGGCGTGGACATCTTCTTTCGACGCCGAGACGCCCCGTAGATTATATCGTGATTCCGTCATTCTTCAAATAATATTACTTTATTCTCTTGGTCAATGGTGTATTCGCCGAACTTTTTCAGAATTGAAGCGGGGATTGTGAGCGGCAGGTCGTATTTTGTGTCCACGGTTACGCGGATGTCGTATTCCGAGCGCAGTCCTATTTTGAGGTCGTCAATGACAAATTTGGCGTTGTTGGCGATGGTACCGCCGGCTAACACTTTTTCGGGATTTCCTTCAAAGTCGTCTTTGGTGATATATCCGTCACGCAACAGTCCTAACGCCGTATTCAGCGAGATGACGGCGGTGCGTGCCGATTCGTCTAAGACGACGACTTCGCTCATGCCGTTGAGGAGGCACTCCATTTGGGGCAGTTCTTTTTTGCCGACGAGTTCAAACGGCACACCTCGGCGCAAAGTGCCGCTGACGTCAATGGCGACGGCAGGTCTTGTTCGTTCTTTGCCGGTTTTTGACTGATACCGTGTTGAAGTAACGATAAATTCAATACGGCGGTTCAGTTGATGGGCGGTTTCCTGATGGATGCGCGATTTCAAAGAGTTGATGTAGTCATCGTTGAGTAGCGTTCCTTGCGGGTAGGTGAAACCATCGCGGACGAAGTCTTTGTTCAGCACGCGGGGAACGTCTTCGCCGTAGCCTTTTGCCGTCAGACGGTCGGCTTCGATGCCACGGTCTATCAGATAGTCCACGACCGACTGTGCACGTTTTTGTGCCAGTTCTCTGTTCGCCTCTGCCGAGCCGCGCGAGTCGGTATGCGCGCCTAACTCTATGGTAATGGTCGGATTGGCTTCCAAAATGATAATCAATCCGCGTAACGAATCTTGGTAAATGGGTTTCAATTCCCACCTTCCGTAGTCGAACAGCACGTCGGGCAACACCACCGGTTCACGCGGGATGGGTTGGAAGTTCATGACGTCAATTTTAAAGTTCTTCGACTCTTCCAGACCTTTGGTTGAGACTTGCTCTTCGTAACTGATATATCCTTCTTTTTCTACAATGACGGTATAGTCTGTGTTTGCCTTTACTTGTGTTTTTGGGAAGATGAAGGTTCCGTTTTCGCCTGTTTTCATCTCGATGACGGTGCTGTCGGAGCCGATGAGGACAACGGTTACATCGGGGACGTACAGCATGGAACTTTGGTCGCGGACAAGTCCCGAAATGGTAAAAATCACCGGTTCTAAGATGAAAGAGTAGATGTTGGCGCCTTCGCTGATTTTTCTTCTGGTTGAGAAATAGCCCTCTTCGTTGCCTTCGGGGTGAAAACAGATGCCGAAGTCGTCGCCGACGGAGTTGATGGGGTAGCGCAGGTTTTCGGGTTCGGAGAATGTCGGGTCGCCGCTGTCGTCGTAAGTGATACGGGAGCGGAAGATGTCCAACCCGCCCATACCGAGCAAATAGTCGGAAGAGAAATACAACACCGAATCGCCGCGCAGATGGGGAAACATCTCGTCGCCGGGGGTGTTGATGACGCTTCCCGCGTTTTGCAGTCCTTGAAAGTTGCCGCCTGAGCCGGTGGCGTACCACAGGTCTCGTTGTCCTTTTCCGCCGGGCAGTTCGGCTGAGATGATCAGCAGTGATTCGTCGGGCGTAACGGTGGGATGACCGAGCACTGCCAAACTGTCAGCCACTAAGTCCAAGCGTTGCGGTTCGCCCCAGACCATTCCTTGTCGTTTGCTGCGGTAGATGGCGCAGCCGCCGGGGTGCTCTTCCGGTTTTTCGCACCGCGTGAAATAGAGTGTGGTGAAGTGTCCGTTCATCGCCGGCGAGCCTTCGTTGACGGGGGTGTTGATGACTTCGTCCGTCTCTAACAATGCGGGGTCGCCCCATTTGCCGTTGAGGCTCTTTCGGGCGACGAAGAGGTCGGTGAATTTGCTGCCCGTCCATTCGTCTTTCTTTTTGCCTGTTGACGAGCCGCGGTTGGAGGTGAAGATGATTTCGTTGAGTGCGGTGTTGCTGTATGTCGGTGAGAAGTCGTCCCACGTGGAGTTGAGTTGTTTCATGATGGTGATTTCGTATTTTCCCGGATTCACCTCATATTCATTGGCTAAGGTAACGCGCTCTAAAGCTAACACGCCCAATGTGTCGTCGGGAACCAATTCCACATATTTGGCGAAGGCGTCAACGGCGCGGTCTAACTTGTTGTTTTTCAGCAACATGTTTCCGTAATGATAATAAACCAACGGTTGTGTCTCGTAATAGTCGTCGGAAATCAGGTTTTTGTATGCTTCCGTGCCGTTGGTCATGTCGTCTTTGTAGCGGTAGCACTCGGCAATCTGCCAGCGGACGCGGCGGCGTTCATCTTTGTTTTTCACCTTTCCGACGACGCGGGAGTACGACCTGCGTGCTTTGTCGTATTTGTATTCGGTAAAATCTCTATCTGCTTTACGGATTCGTCGCGCCACACAAGAGGTCAACATCAAGCACGACATCAATAAAAGCGCCAAAGTCAGTATGTGTATCTTTCTGATTTCCATTTTATAAAATTTATAAAAAATATTATAGATGATATAACGTATTAATTATGTAGTTGTTGTCTGCTGGGTCTCTTTTTTGTCCATAGACTTTATTTCTTCGTCTTCTTTCATGATTTCGTCTTTGATGGACTGCGTCGCCTTTTTAACATCTCCCAAGACCTTTCCCGTCTTACGGGCGACGTCAATCGCCTGCTTTGGTCCGAAAAGGAGCAGCATCACCAAGAGCAATACTACGATTTCCCCGCCGCCGATGTTGAAGAATAAGGGTGTCATGGTGCAAAGATACAACTTTTTTGCGATGTGCGATGTGCGATGTGAGACTTTTTTACCACAAAGAGCACAAAGTACACACAAAGGTTCACAAAGACGACAATCTGTTTAGCAATGTTTTGTGTTCTTTGTGAAAACCCTTTGTGAACCTTTGTGGTAAAGAATTTTGACTTTTGAGACATCCTCTGTGTAACTCTGTGTCCTCCGTGCCTCTGTGCTGAATTAATATCTAAACGCATAGATTTACAACAAACCGGGCTTCGTCACGTTATTTTTGCGTTCAAAATCTTTATCAGAATGACACGTAACATAATCATCACCCGCGACGGCTCGCACACCTTGTATCTGCCTGATGTTGACGAGAGTTACCACAGCGTTCACGGCGCTGTTCGGGAGGCGCAGCATGTGTACATCCGTGCCGCCCTGCGGGAGGTGTTGCCGCTGTTGCCGGAGATACGGCTCTTGGAAGTCGGTTTCGGGACGGGGCTGAACGCATTGCTGACGCTGCTGGCGAACGACACGCAGAAAAAAATCTATTACTGCGGCGTCGAGGCTTTCCCGTTGACTGCCTCCGAAGTGCAACATCTCAACTATCCGGAACTCTTACAGATTGATCGTCAACTGTTTCAGTCGCTGCACGATGCGGCGTGGGACGCCGGATACGAAGAGATAACGCCGACGTTCTATCTGAAGAAGTTAGCGGCGCCCCTGCAAGCCGTCCCGCTGCCCGCAAGTTGTTTCAACGTCGTTTATTTCGATGCTTTCGCTCCGGCGGTGCAGCCGGAATTGTGGGAGAGCGCGATATTTGAGAAAATCTATGCCTCCATCTCCGCCGGCGGCGTCCTGACGACCTACTCCGCCAAAGGGAGCGTGAGGCGCACCTTGCAACAGACAGGCTTCACGGTAGAACGCCTGCCCGCCCCGGCAGGAAAACGGGAGATGCTGCGGGCGCGGAAAATGTTTACATGATTTAAAGATTTAAAAACTCTGTGAACCTCTGTGTCCTTTGTGTCTCTGTGTTGAGAAAAAATATTCAGCACAGAGGCACAGAGAACACAAAGTTACACAGAGAAATTCGTGCATTCGTGGCTAAAATCAAAAAAAAATCACCACCCCCCCCTTTTAGGGGGTATTGCGTTCTTTTTTGTCGCCGTACCTTTGTACCCGATTTACGAATTTAAAGATTTAAAGATGATAAAGTAGATAATAAATAAAGTTAAACAAAAAAAAACTTGAATTATGGCAACACATTCTTTACAAAGGAAATCAGTTTCGACGGCGGCGGCAGTTCCGGCGTTGAGGAAATCAGTTTCGACGGCGGCGGCAGTGTCGGCGTGGAGGAAATCTATTTTGATGTTGGCGCTCGCGCTGACGTTTTGCACAGGCGCTCGGGCGCAGTCCACCATTACGCTGACCAATGGTCAGACTTACTCGAATTCGATATATGTAACCAGTACTACTATCATTACGATAGCGTCGGGCACGGCTACCATTTCGGGACAAATATATGGTTCCGGCTACATTTACAAGCAAGGAGCAGGTAAGGTGATTGTAACCAACAACAGCAATGCGTTTACTGGTGTATTACAGATTGACGCCGGCACTTGGCAGATTGGAAACGGAAGTAATGGCGTTTTTCAATGTGCTCTCGTACAGATTAACTCCACCTCCTCCATTTTACGGTTCGAACCCGGAGCGAGTACGACTGTTGCATATCCTATTGGCGGAACGGGAAAGGTGGAGTATAAAGGGGATTCCAATAACAAACAGTTGTCCTTTTCCACCGCAAAGACCTACACCGGCACAACGACCATTGAAGCCGGCTGGCTTAATATAACGCATTCGGGAACAGTGGCATCCGGTAATATAACAGTGAACAATGTGAACACAGGCGCTGTAATATTTAATGCCGGCAATAATAATCAAACCTATTCCGGCGTCATTTCGGGCAATGGACAAGTGATAAAATGGGGCGCCGGTAAGTTGACGCTGACCGGAACTAATACCTATACCGGTAAGACGGGACTGTACGGCACCGTACAAGTAGGCAACGGCACAAGCGGAAGTATTGCCTCTACTTCAAATGTGGAATTTGGCGACGCCAATGCCATACTCCGCTTCGAGCCGGGTAGTTCAGGTATGACCTTCTCGAAAGTTATCAGCGGACCGGGAAAGGTGGAATTAAGGGACAACAGAGTTCTGTATTTGACAGGCGAAAATAGTTACACCGGCACAACGAACATAGAAACGGGAAGCGATTTGTATATCGGCAACGGCGGCACATCAGGCAAAGTGGCAGGCAATATCACAGTCAATAGCGCCGGATATCTCAATTTTAACCGTTCCAACGAATATACCTACACAGGCGTTATTTCAGGAGGAGGATCCGTATATAAATTAGGGTCAGGTAAAACCATCTTAACCGGCGTCAATACCTATTCCGGAAGTACATACGTTGTTAACGGCACCCTGCAAATCGGAAACGGAACCAGCGGAAGTATTGCAAGCACTTTGGGGGTAGCACTGTCAAATACCTCCTGCATCCTCCGCTTCGAGCCGGGCGCAGATATGACCTTCTCGAAAGTTATCAGCGGACAGGGAAAGGTGGAGTTTAAAGGGGGGATAAGCAGCAAAAGATTGTTTTTCACAGGCGAAAATACCTACACAGGTACCACGACCATAGAAACCGCTAGCCTGTTATTCATCGGCAACAACGGCACATCAGGCAAAGTGACAGGTAATATCATAGTCAATAGCGGCGCATACCTCTGCTTTGTCCGTTCCAACGAATATACCTACACAGGCATTATTTCAGGAGCAGGGAGTGTCGAAAAAGATGCATCAGGTAAAACCATCTTAACCGGCGTCAATACCTATACCGGATCTACAACGGTGTACAACGGCACCCTGCAAATCGGCAACGGCACCAGTGGGAGTATCAACAGCACTTCGGGGGTGAACCTTACATCTACCCCCACCATCCTCCGCTTCGAGCCGGGCGCAGATCTTGTTTTTTCGAAAGTTATCAGCGGAAGCGGAAAGGTGGAGTATAAAGGGACTTCCACCAAAAGGTTGGGTTTTACCGGCGAAAACACCTATACCGGCACAACGACCATAGAAGCCAATGGATATTTGAATATTGGTAACGGAAGCACAACAGGCAAAGTGTCAGGCAATATAATAAACAATGGCTACTTCACTTTTAACCGTTCTAACGAATATACCTACACAGGCGTTATTTCAGGAACAGGACAGGTAATTAAAAATAGTAGCGCCAAAACCATCTTAACCGGCGTGAACATCTATACCGGCGGTACAGTCGTTGAAAACGGCACCCTGCAAATCGGCAACGGCACCAGCGGAAGTATCGCAAGCACTTCGGGAGTATCACTGTCATCTACCTCATCCATCCTCCGCTTCGAGCCAGGCGCAAATATGACCTTCTCGAAAGTTATCACCGGAAACGGAAAGGTGGAATATAAAGGGACAAGCAGCAAACAATTGATTTTCACAGGTGAAAATAGTTACACCGGCACAACGACCGTTGAAACCGGAGGTTACCTTCGTATCGGCAACGGCGGCACAACGGGCAAAGTAACAGGCAATATTATCAACAACGGCGGAGTCGCTTTTGATCGCTCCAATGCCTCTACCTACGACGGCGTTATATCAGGAACGGGCGGACTAACCCAATATGGCACCGGTACGCTTACACTCGGCGGAGTAAATACCCATACCGGCTGGGCTGAAGTTTATGACGGAACGTTAGCGCTATCATCATCGGGAAGTCTTGCTCAATCTTCCTATCTTGGTATTTACGCCGGCACGTTCGATATTACCGCAGGCAACAAAACAATAAAAACTATATACGTTGAGGGCGGGGTCATAAATCTGGGCAGCAACACGCTGACGATTGGCACGCCGGGGCAAAACGATGGTGGCGGTTTTGTCGAAGGTTCTTTTACCGGCACGGGCGGCAGCGTTACCAAAACCGGTAGCGACATACTCTCGTTATATAACCCCAACACAGCCACCGGCACTTTCAACCTGAATGAAGGTACCGTTGATTTATGGGCAAACTGGGCAGGCAATTTCAACGTAGCCTCCGGCGCCACCTTAGAGGTCAATCAAGAAAGAACCATCGGGGGGACGCTGAACCTTCTCGGCGGCGATATCCACATGAACTTAACGACGTCGCCTCCATCGAAACTCATCGCCAACGGCGCCGCGTCGGCAGTAGGGACGAATACGCTGCACATCACTTCGGGCGTTGTAACCAACCAGGTCATCATGCAAGCGGCGTCGGGCTTAAACAATGCCAATGCTTTCACGCTCAATATGCCCGGCTATACTGCCGAACTTACCGCGACAGGGACACTCTTACTGCTTACCGCCACCATCGAAGACTTGGTGCCGCCCGTCCCCGGCGCCGGTGTTAACGGCGCCGCCGACATCACATCGGTAAGCCTCTCGTGGAGCGCCGCCACCGACAACCAAACCCCGCAGGACAATCTGCGCTACTACGTCTATCAGTCGTCGAGCAACAACATCGCCACCGTCGCCAACTGCGAGGCAAACGGCACGCTGCTCAATGCCGGCGGCACTGTCAATATCACCGGCTACGACGTTACCGGCTTAACCCCGAAAACGACCTACTACTTTAACGTCGTGGTCGCCGACATGGCAAACAACAAAGCGGCATATACCACCAAAGAACTGACCACGCTCGAAGCGCCCGACATCACCCCGCCCACCCCCGGCACCGGCGTTGACGGTAATGCCGGCGCCGACATGGCAGTGCTTTTCTGGAGCGCCGCCACCGACGATGTTACCCCGCAATCCGAACTGCGCTACTTCGTCTATCAGTCGGCAGACGACAACATTGCCACCGTCTCCGGTTGCGAAACCAACGGCACACTGCTCAACGCGGGCGGCACGCTCAATCTCACCACCTACGACGTTACCGGCTTAACCATTGACGTTACCTACTATTTCAACGTCGTGGTCGCCGACAACGCCGGCAACAAAGCCGTCTATAACCCCAAAGGCTTAACCACCACCAACGACGCTAAAGTGCTGAACGTCATCATCTCGCCCAAGACGGTAACGGTGTTGCCGGGTCAGACGCAACAGTTTAGCGTAACGGTCATCGCCGTCGGCGGCGCCGACGAAAGCGTAACGTGGAGCCTTATCGGCAACGAATCGGCGCTCACCACCCTCAGCGCCGGCGGCTTCCTCACCGTAGGACACAACGAGACCGCCGACCCTCTCACCATACGGGTAACATCCGTCCTCGACCCAACCATCTTTGACGAGGCTATTGTTATGACTACTTCTACGGGCATAGCCCCCTCAAGCCCCTCCGAAGGAGGGGATATGCGGGTCTATCCGAATCCGACAAGCGGGTTGTTAACAATCACGTGCTACCGTCATTGCGGGCTTGACTCGCAATCCCCTGACAACGATGAGATTGCGGGTCAAGCCCGCAATGACGTTCGCGGAGTGGAAATATTCGACATCACCGGACGTGCCATCACTACTCACTACTTACATACTCACTACTCACTGCCCACCATGGACATCTCGTATTTACCCGTCGGCATCTATTTCCTCCGCATCACCACCGACAACGGAACTGTAACGAAAAAGGTTGTAAAACAATAACATAATAAAAAAATACTGTGAAACTCTGTGTTGGATGATTTTTTGCAACACAGGGTTCACAGAGTTTTATTTTGAACTTGTAACCATTTTCGCCTCCACTCGTCTAACCCTTAAATAATAATAAATTATGAAAAAGAACGGCATCATTTCAGGGCTTATTTTAGTGGCAATCGGGGTTGTAATCTTATTAAAAAGTTTCGACTTAATCTGTTTTTCGTGGTGGACGCTGTGGCGTTTGTGGCCTTTCTCGTTTATCTTTGTCGGCATCGGCATCATGCCGATAAAAAAGATGTGGAAGGGGATTTTTTACGTCATCGCCATCCTGGCTTGCGTCGCTACGATGAGTTATATGACCAAACACAACAGTTACGGCAGATGGGGCGACCGCTTACGGAATTTTTTCGACAAACGGGATATAAAAGAACTGAAAGAGGATTTTCTGCGCTCCGACCAGATCTCCTATCTCGGCTTTTCCGATAGCATCACCCGGATAAAAGTCAACGCCGAGTTCGTCTCGGGGAACTATCTGTTTGAAACCAAACCGTATAACAGTATGCTGCGTTTCACCTTTCAAGGCAATAGTTATTCGACCTCCCTTACCGAAGAAGGAACCACCGGATTTTTAGAACTGCTGCCCAAAGAGTGGGACAACCGCAAAAGCAGCGGCAAGATCTATCTCTACGAAAAATTCGACTACACCTTTACCCTGCAAGGGGAAAAATCGGACATCTCGTTGGACGCCGCCAAACTGAACATTGATACGCTGAACATCAACGCCGGTGATGCCTCATCATGGAATATCACACTCTCTGCGTCGGCACCGGAGACATACCTCTTCATCACCGCGCACCCCGACGCCGGCAACATCAACCTGACGCTCCCCGCCTCGTCGGGCTATCAGTTTATAACAAGCGCCATCGCAGATACCACCCAATGGAACAACCTGCAACCGGCCAAAACAGGAACATACCTATCGGACAACTTTAAAGAGGCGAAACAGTGGGTCTTTATCGAGTCTAATAGCCGGAATGTTGAGGTGCGGAGATAATGGGTGAATATAATAAATTATCGTGTACGGGATGGTGCGGACAATGAATGGGTGTGTGCGATGTGCGATGGAAAAGAAAACAACTTCGGTATATGAAAATGAGAATAATAAAAGTTGTTTCATATCTTTCATTTTAAAATATCTTCAT
The DNA here is from genome assembly GCA_009777825.1 of Bacteroidales bacterium. Taxonomy (GTDB): domain Bacteria; phylum Bacteroidota; class Bacteroidia; order Bacteroidales; family WRLA01; genus WRLA01. The sequence continues at coordinate 20,389 of WRLA01000024.1, read as the reverse complement.
ATTAAACGCAACCGACGGCAGAATGGGGAAGATAGATATCTGGTTGGCTTTTATCTGCAACTCTCCTTTCGACAGGTTTCCTTCGGCTTGGTAGGAGATGTAGTAGGGGTTTTTGCGGTTGTAGGCGTTATAGACGGAGAAGTTGAGGCTTCCTTCGGTATGTTGTCGTTTAAAGAGCGCCATGGTTGCCGAGAGGTCGAGGCGGTGGTAGTTGGGCATGCGCCATGCGTTGTATTCGCCCCATTCGGTGATGATTTTCCCTTCCATGAAATAGAATGCGTTGGGGATGGTGGAGGCGTTTCCGGTCGAAAAGACCCAGACAGCCGACAGGTTCCATTTGTCGTTCAGTTGGTAACTCAGCAAGAGCGAGGCGTCGTTGCGGCGGTCAAAACGGGCGTAGAAAGTTTTCCCATTCATGATTTCGTCGAAGTTGCGCGTTGTCCAACTGAGGGTATATCCGACCCAGCCCGTAAATTTTCCCGACGTCTTGTTGATAAAGAGTTCGATACCATAACTTTTGCCTTTGCCGAAAGTGAAGATGTGGTCGTAGTTGGTCTGCATGGCGTTCATGATGTCGGCGCCGGTGCAGTATTCTATCAGGTTGTCCATGAACTTGTAGTAGGCTTCGACGGATGTTTCGATGGTGTTTCGGGCGAAATTCTGAAAATATCCCAACGAAAACTGATTGGCGCGTTGTGGTTTCACCAATTCGGTCGCCGGAAACCAGACATCGGTCGGCAATGACATACTGCTCATAGAGACCAAGTTAACGCATTGATGGTTTAAAGTATAGGACGCCTTCAACGACTTGCTCCGGTCTATTTGAAACCGGAAGTTGATACGAGGGTCGAGCATGTTGTATGCCTGCACCACCGTTCCTTTTCCGTACATTGTGGAGTCAATGTTGTTCAGGTCGTAGATGTTGTCAATTTCGTAGCGGGTAAACGGACCTGCCTGTGCGAAATAGTTATACCGAACGCCGTAAACGATTTTTAGCCAGTCCAACGGATCCCATTCATGTTGCAGATAGAGTGCGAGGTCGTGGGCGTACATCTTTTCGGGGTCGCCGAGGTTGAAGTCCACTTCGTTGGAAGAGGCGGAAGCCGTTGAGGGCGTGAAGGTATGGAAGATATAATCCACGCCGCCTTTCACCTTATTCAGCGGATTGGGCGACCACGTGAGGTCAGACCGGAGTTCCCAGTCCTGCACGCCGGAGTAGAGTTTCATGTTGTAAACGTCCTCTTTGGCTTTGATGTAAAAACGGTAATCGGTGAAGATGGCGGAGGTGTTCAGATAGAGATTGTTATTGAAAAAATGCGCCCAGCGCGCCGTCGCAAAGCCGTTGCTCCAGTTGACATCGGTGTTCATGTTGGCTTCTTTCGGATTAAATCCGAAGACGTCCCGACCGTAATATCCGCTGACAAAGAGATGGTCTTTTTTGGAGAGTCGGAAAGTCATCTTGCCGTTCAAATCGTAAAAATGGTAACCGATGCCTTCCATGTCCGTCCCTTTTGTAAAAGGTTTGAGCATCACATCCACATAAGTCCGCCGCGCTGCAAACATGAAAGAGGATTTTTCCTTTTGAATCGGACCTTCCGTCTTTACACGCGCCGAGATAAGTCCAATGCCAACTTCTCCCTTATAGTTTTGAAAATCACCATCTTTGGAAGTGATGTTCAACACAGAAGACATGCGTCCGCCGAACTCCGGCGCGATGCCGCCCTTTAAAATCTCCGCCGTGTTGATGATGTCGCCGTTGAAAACCGAGAAAAATCCGAACAGGTGCGAAGGATTATAGACGGTAGCGTTGTCCAAGAGTATCAGGTTTTGGTCGGCGCCCCCGCCCCGCACATAGAAACTGTTGCTGCCCTCGCCTCCCGACTGTATGCCGGGCAACAACTGCATGGTCTTCAAAATGTCCGTCTCGCCAAACAGCACGGGAATGGCTTCGATACGTTTCATGGGCAACTCTATAACGCCGATGTCGGCGCTACGCACGTTCTTGTCAATGCGGTCGCCAATGATTTCGACCACCTCTCCGGTGAATTTTACCGGATTGAGTTTGATGTTGAGGGTGAGATTTTTATCCAAGACAATCGCCTGCTCATACCGCTCATAGCCTATGTATGAGCATATTAGCGTATATTTCCCCTGTTTTTCGGAAAAACTGAACTTCCCGTTGACGTCAGACGAGGCGCCGTTGATGTTTTCATGTAGATAGATATTCGCGCCAACCAACGTCTCCTGCGAAACCTCATCGCGCACGCTTCCCGAGATGGTGAACATGGGCTGGGCGGCGAGAGTGATGTTAATTAATAATAATATTATCAAATTAATTGGGCGTTGCCCTATCCTATTTATATTAATGGGGCGTTGCCCCCTGTTGATAGGGCGTTGCCCTATCCTAAGTGATGTCGCCCTTTCAGGGCTTTGATTTCGTGGTGTTTGCGTATTAAGGCTGAAAGCCTTACATCCACCAACGTAGGGTAGCGCCCTATGGTAGAGCCGGCAGAGCCGGCAGAGCCAGAGCCAGCACAGCCGACAACGAGAGCCAAAGCCCTGAAAGGGCGACATCCTAATCCCATACATACCGTTCATCGTATTCTACCTTATACTTCTTCAAAAATGCCAAAAACTCCCGCTGAAATGTACGTTTTCTATGGTGTTCACGCTGGTTTTTAATATACTCAACGACTCTGTCGGTTTCATGCGGGTTAACGGAAAATATCCCGTAACCGTCCTGCCAATAAAAATTGCTGTATCTTCTACCTTTGGTCTTTATCCATTTCGACGATGCTTTTTTGACTTCTTCCAACAACTTCATCTGCGTTATCTTTCGCGACAACTGGCAACAGATGTGTACGTGGTCATCGTGTCCGCCAACACGAAAGGGTTGACATTCCAAACCGTTACAAATGCCACCGATATATGCCCATAACTCCTCGCTGATGTTATCGTCAATCAACGGATGCCGGTGCTTTGTGCTGAACACGATATGGACGTAAACTTGTGATAATGATTGTGCCATAATTTATTTTTTTTATTTAGTAGGGCGTTGCTCTATTCGTTTTTCAGTTGATAGGGCGTTGCCCTATCTTAATTGATGTCGCCCTTTCAGGGCGTTGTCCTATTGATCTTTTAGGGCGCTGAGCGCCTCCTTTATCCTCTTAGTCGCCTCTATCAGTCGGTCGTCGCTGGTGGCGTAACTGAGGCGGATGCATTTGTCGTTGCCGAAGGCGCCGCCCGGGACGGTGGAGACGTACACGCTTTCAAGGAGATACATGCTCAAGTCCACGTCGTCATTGATGACTTTTCCGTTGAACGTCTTGCCGTAATACGCCGACAGGTCGGGGAAGAGGTAAAAAGCGCCATCGGGAAGGTTGATTTTGATGCCGGGGATATCTTTCAGCAGGTTGTAGAAGAGGTCGCGTCTTCTTTTGAAGGTGGCGGTCATGGTTTGCAACTCCGGGATTTCCATGGGGTCGCGCTCTAATGCCGGAATGACCGCTTTCTGGGTGATGCTGTTGGTGCCGGAGGTGATCTGTCCCTGTAACTTGTTCGCTGCCTCTGCAATCTCGACGGAAGAAGCCGAATAGCCCAGACGCCATCCCGTCATCGCAAAGCCCTTCGACACGCCGTTGATGATGATCACCCTGTCCCGAATCTCCGGAAACTCGGCAAAACTGACATGACGACCGCTGAAGTTGATGAACTCGTATATCTCGTCGGAGACGATGTAAATGTTAGGATACTTCGCCAGCATGGTAGCCATGGCGGCGGTTTCGTCGTAGTTGTAAATGCTTCCCGACGGGTTGTTGGGCGAGTTGAACATGATCAGTTTCGTCTTCGGCGTGATTGCCGCCTCGACCTGTTCCGGCGTCGCTTTGAAGTCGGTTTCAACGCTCGTGTCCACACACACAGGCACGCCTTCCGCCAACTTGACCAACTCGGTATAGGAGACCCAGAATGGCGCCGGAAGCACCACCTCGTCGCCGGGGTTGAGTGTGCAGAGTAAGACATTCGCCAACGCCTGCTTGGCGCCGGTGGAGACGACAATCTGCTTGGGCGTGTAGTCCAAGTCGTTGTCGCGTTTCAGTTTTTTCACAATAGCCTGACGTACATCCAAATAGCCGGGTACCGGCGAGTAGTGCGTAACGTTCTTGTCTAACGCCTGTTTCGCCGCATCTTTGATGAAGTCGGGCGTGTTGAAATCGGGTTCCCCGATACTTAAACTAATCACATCGTGTCCTTGCTGTGATAACTCGTTCCCTTTTTGCGTCATGGCTAAAGTCGCTGACTCCGCCATGGATAAAACTCTGTTTGCTATAATACTCATATCTTCTTTTTTTTCGGCGAAGATACGATTTATTTTTCAATTCTAAATCCTAATTCAACCATCACTTTTACCACTTCCGCCGCCGTATTCCTGTCATACTCTTTTTCGTTTTCCGGCAGTTCTTCGTATGGCACGAGGCAGGGGTGTTCTTTGCGTTCGTCGTGGCGTTCGGGTCCGTACTTCCATCCATCGGCAAGGCGTTTTTGCGCCCAGACGTCGTGGGTGTTTTTTGCCAAGAGTTCGGTCAGCGCCAGCAGGTCGGCGGAGAGTTCTATTTGGCTGGTGTCTATGGGGTTCGGGGTGTATGTGTTCATTTATTTTCCTCTTTTAAAACCAAAAATCCTATTAATACTTCCGTTTCCGGTACTACCTCTGTATGTTTTTGTAACTTTCCCTCATGCAGTCTTAAAAAAACCACAGTATCATCCCTTTCTGTTTTTGCCACACTCTTATAATCTGTCGTACTGTTCACAGTTTTGTCTTTGCGGCTAAGTACAATATCTCCGATTTTGAATATTGGGTGCGGGATGTCATCTTTTGTCCCTATTACCACCATTCCGTTTAGAGGTTGTTTGCCGTCTTTCACGTTTGTGTAGAATTGTTTAACAGCAGGGATATAATTTTTTGTATCCGGAAAATATTTCATATACTGGTCTAATCGGGTAATAATTTCTTGCAAGACCTCGTCCATGGTCAGCGAATATTTCACTGAAAACCAATTTGACACATCGTAGCCTTTTGCTTGTGCAGTTTCTTTATCGTGCTTGTCAAGGCGTTCTGTTTCCATTCGTCTTGCCGTGGTTTGTGCCATACTGGTAGCAATGTGGACAATTTTTCCCCACATTAGGTATTGGTCGTCGTTAGGAGAAAGTTTGCAATCTTCGATGATATTGCGGAAAGATTCTTCGATTTTTACCTCCATCTCCTGTAATTGTTGTTGTTGTTGTTCCATCGCCATAAATTCTTTTATCTCCTTCAACTGATTTTGTATGTCTTCCACATCTCTGTCTTCCGTATTGACGATAGATCCCATTTCCATGACAATCTGTTCTGCATTTCTGAGCATGGCGTCGCCCTTGGATTCATATTCGTCATAACTCAAATTCAGAGGGATTTCCGAAAAATTGTTGAGATATTGCTGCATTTTATAAAAATCCTTGTACACCTCCTTAGGCATGGTAGTCAGAAGACCAAGAAAATAGTAGTACGTGGATTTGCCGGATGCTTCTAAAAATTGATAGTTGAGGCGTACAAATTTATCGTAAATATCGGCAATATAATCGTCGTTGGCATAGACTTGTAATTGATCCAGATAATGGATGGCATCTTCTATATCGTGAGGCAATGCTATCGAGTAGAACGCTATGATTTCTGATGTTTTTATATTGTAACGGTTTAACACTGTGGCAGTTTCATTAGAAATCTTTAATTCCGGATTAACGCGCTGTATGGAGTTTTTTTGATTTTCGATCCATGCCACAAACTCTTGTTTGACTGTTGGAATTTCTTGAGGCTGGACCCTTGACAATTTATTTCTGAATTTACCCCATTCGTCATGTGCTGATCTGGCAATGTTTAGATTGTGATTCATGTTGGCAATACCGACGCTCATCAAGTTGGTTTGTTCAATGCAGCGTTGTGTGAAATATTGTCGTTCTTTGTAATTGTGCCACAAAAACAGACCTGCGGTAAGCGACAACAGGAGAAGTAAGCCAACGATGTATGTTTTGTATTTGTGCCAGGAAAAACCGCGTTTTGCCTGTAGATAAGATTTCAACTTGTCCACCGCTGCATCAAAATATTCATGGCTCCCCGCCGCAATGCTTTGATAATGTTCTAACCCCTCCAATCCGGCAGGCATGGCTTCGGGCCATTTGAAATCGGACAACATCACCGGCACGATATTTTTTTTGTATTTCATGGCATGAACGACTTCCTGTTTTACCCAGTCGGTTTCGTTTGTGCAGCGGTCTAAGCCGTCTTTGGGCAAAATAATGATGAAATCTTTGCAATTTTCGATTACACGGAAGAGTTGCTCGTTGAACTTTCCGGATCGCAAGGACTCTACATCGAAAAATACGTTGTAGCCCGCGTTGCGTAGTTTTTCAGCGATTAAGTTTGCTGTCTCAAAACCGCCGTCGCGACGGTAACTGATGAAGATAGAGTAAGTGCTCTTATTTGTTACTTTTGCTTTCATTTCGCTTGATTATTTTAAAAGTTTCTCCCACTGATATTTATATTTTCTCAACCCACCACCCAGTATTCCTCAAATAATCAAACAGATATGTAATATTATTCTTGTCATACTCTTTAAATCTCTTTTTTTCCCTATCCTTAAAGTTGGGGATGTCTTTATGATTTTCATTATACCGTTCTATTTTTTCATTGAGCAAATTTTCAAGAGGGTCTAATTCGTCATATTCTACCAAACAGATATGTTCTACTATTTTGCCGTCAATGTCTTTGGAAGATTGCGGGTCATTATCATTGATTGTTTCGGGATTCATCGGTAAAATGCCTTCTAATCGCATGTAGGCGTTCCATCTTCGATGTTCGTATCGGGCAAATTGTTCAATGCGATCATTAATGATTGTTATTATTGGGTGGGGTTGGTCGGATTGGTCGGATTGGTGAGGCGGGTTTACCGGTTGGTTTTTCTGTATTTTTGTAAATTTATATCCTGCCTTCAACGGGATGTTCCACAATCCTGCGGCGGCGGCGCGGGAGGAATTTTGCTCATACAGGGAAGCGTTATTCCATGATTCGTTTTCAGATAATCCCTCCCCTTTACTTTGTTCGTCCCATTTATAATGGAGCACTTTTGCAATCATGTCAACCGTCTCATTAACAACCACATCCACAGTATAAATCTTATCCGGATTACCGAAAGTGGTGATGCTTTTATTACCTTGGTTACATTCGTCAAAATAGGTATATGCGCCTGTTTCTTTGATGTGCGCAAAGATGACCTCTTTACTGTTTCCCAATCCGTTGTTTCTTCGCAGGTTGCAGATAGTTTGGGCGACGTCTATGTTTAGACGGGAATCGCCAAGCGTTACGAAAATACGGTTAAATCGCTTAAGGTGTAAAGCATTGTCTTTCAACAGCCAACTGAAAAAATCTTTGCTTCTGGCGTGATTGACGCCTTCCGGATTGAAATCAATGCGATACTTCTCCACAGCTTCCGCACAGCGAAATAAGAAGTCGGAATAGCGTCTCTCAAAGTGTTCGTCAATAACGGTTGCCGACAGTCGTTTATCGGAATATTGGGCATCGCAAACGCTCTTTTTCAATAATTCTCTGCCCATGTGTCCGAAGCCCAAAATCAAAATGTTATTCTCGTTACATTCCGACTGAGGAGCGTTCAGCATCGGATGGTCTATCACAAATTGACGGGCGGTGATGTCGGACTGATTGAAAACGTGAATATGTAACTTTTTGGCTTTTTCGGTATCGTTGCTCTTTTTCTCAAAGAGCAAATCTATATCTTCTATTTCAGCACGGACATAAACGTCCAATTCTTGTTGCAGGCCAATTTGTTTCAATCTGTGAACAAACTTTAACGCTAATTTCACGCTGGCGTCCTCATTATTATCCAAAAAGAAACAGGCGCGGCATCTTTTGATGTTTTCAGGCGATATTTTGAAGATGTTACTGCCATCGAAAGGGACATAACGGACAATAAATCCCAAAGAGTCCAACTGCTCGAAAAGTTCATTATCGTTTATTTCGGAGTAGGGCATATAAAATACAACGCTTATATTATCCTTTTTATCACTCAAATCACGTGCCAGCAAAATGGAGGCTTCGTTGGCTCCGACAAAGACATACTGTTGGACATTTTTCGGATGGAGCCACCACCAGTCTCTGGCTCTATTTATCATACGCCGCCCTGCATAAATAACGGAAATAGCCAACAAAGCAAAGTAAACGTATGCTAAAAGGTGAGACAGGTAGTAAAGAATGAGAAACCATTGATAGTTTTGCAATCTATCGGAGATTCTGTAATTTCCCCTCGACGGGAAAAATATGGACAGACTGTTATTGATAGAACTGAATAGGATGGAAAAAAAGGTTTTTTCACTGGCTTCGCCGGATTCTTCCGATTTACCGGCGTCAGGCACTTTACCGATGTTATCGGCTTCGGTCGTGTTATTGCTTGAGGTGGTGTCGTTTTGGTTTCTTATCCCCAATGTTTCAATGATTTCGCCCGTGTCTTTTGCTATTTGGGTTACAGTTATTTCCCATGGGTCTTCAACCTTTTCGCTGATGACGCAATAGTAAATCGAATTGACCACCACCGCAAACAGAAATATACCAACAAAGCCCCAGATCTTAAAAGATGATCTCTTAAAACGCTGATAAAACAATAATACCAAACACGCAACCAAACCAAGCGTTACTATTGAAAAAGCGCCAAGAAGGGAAATGTACAAAAAACCGCTCTTGTTTTTAAAAAAATCAGTCCAATGGTGTTCACCAAAAATCACTACCCCCAACAGAAATAAACAGGCGACTACCCCACCCCATAACCTCCGTTTTTCACTCCTCTGAAAAGAAAATTTTGTGCTCATAATTCTTTTTGTTTTTATTAAAAATAACGTTGCCGGTAGGCGTTGTGTTTAATCTTTTATCTTAGCCGCCAGGCGAAAACCTATATCCGGTTCGGGGGCATCTTCATTGGGATATAAACCGCAACCTCTATATGAAACTCGGCTGCAATAAATATCTAACAGATAACTGCCGCCTCTAAGCACGCGGTAGCGTGTGTCATAAAGAAGTGAATCAGTCTGATAATGACGAATGCCGATATCGGCGCACCATTCGAATACATTTCCGCTCATGTCATAAAGTTCAATCGCATTAGGTGTTAAATCTCCTACTTTGTGTACTTCTCCATTTGAATTGTGTAGAAACCAAGCCACTTGTTCGGCGGTATTGCTGCCCGAAAATATATAATCTTTATAGGTGGTATCGCTATTTCTACTCTTCCTTGCAGCATATTCCCATTGTACTTCTGTTGGGAGATGAAATACCAAAATTTTAAATTCGGCGCTATCTTTATATTTTGTTTTTAACTTTGCTTCGTATTTTTCGCTCAGTTTATTGAGTTTGTCTATGAATCTGTTCGCATCACTCCACGATACATAATAAATCGGATAATCATCTCCTACGCCGGTATATTGCATCTTGGTTGTATCCATGAGAAAAGACACCCAATGAGCGAGTGTTTTACGACACCATCTCGACCAATCATTATTTTGTTCTGTGCCATATCCAACAATAATAGGATTATCGCCCATGACCGCTTTCCATTGTTTTTGTGTTACTACGTATTTATTCATAAAAAAACTTCCGACACTTGTATCGGCAGGCGCCTCGTATTTTTTATCCAAGTAGATTTTATACTCTTCGTCGAGGGCAACAACATGTTTTTCTGTATTATGTTGTTTTATGATATCTACCACATTTATAGCATTATAATCTTTGCCAATCGTAAATTTTCCGCCCGTAACTTCTACCATGGAGTCATAAATTTCTTTTAATACAGAAAACTTGTTTTTTTGATCAAGGCAGTGATTGACTATGGAAAAAACGCCGACGATGATTCCTAATAACAGTAAAATTATTATTATCTTTTTCATTTTTTATATTATTTTTTCATTTTTATTGCTTTCAACCGAAATCCCACATTTTCGGGCGCCACATCCTGCGTTTCAAAAATAGGGCGTGATGATATTTCGCACTCTCTCGCCATAGATGCAAAACTCCCACCTATAAGTCTTCGTTTTGTTTCCGTGGTATCTGTATCGATGCACCATTCAAATAAATTCCCACTCATATCATAAAGTCCATATCCATTGGGTTTCAACTTGGCTGTTCTTAATGCTTTATATTTGGCATTTCTAAAGTACCATGCTACTTCTTCGATATTGTCGCTTCCTGAATATTTTGTTGCTATAGGAAGTGAAAATACCGTATCCTTATTCGTAGCCGTTTTTTCCCATTCGTCAATTTCAGATAATATGTTTTTATAATCATTCATTGAATCTAATTTTTGCAGTTCATGAATCATCGATACTGCTTCATTCCATGAAATGTGTTTATATCCTCCTTGCGCTGCATGTTTCCATTCTTCAGCCGTTGGCAACATATATTCATAATTGCTTGTATTAGATTCATGACATCCTATATATGATAACATGACATGCAAAAAGTATGGATCATCCCCATATCTTTTATTAAGACTATTTAATGCATCAATAAAATCCGATGCTTCTTGCCATGAAACATATCGAACAGAAAAGCCATCGCCAATGGACATTGTTTCTTTCTCTTCGGTTGATAACAAGAAATTCATCAATTTTGTTACGATTCTTTTCGAAAATATATGGTGATTATCTATTAATCCAACTATTTTTATGGATGGGTTATATCCCATAATCTGATAAAATTGTTTTTGAGAAACCTCATACATTCCCATGTAAATGGAATCGTTATTGTTCAGCAGAATAGGTGCGCTCATGTCTTTATTAATCTCTTTAAGAATATCTCTGTTTTTACAAAAATTCAATCGCCCTGCTCCTATAATCATTAGTATCCCTAATAATGCAACAAAAATATTTTCAATGATGCTGTCTCTTTTAGCCCGTCTTTTTCTGTTTTTAAATGCAGGTTCAGCCAACACATCATGGGCATATTCGACATAGCGCATAGCCTTCCCTTCTATTGTGTTTAGAATATTCTCTTTTTTAAGATATTTAAGATGTCTGTCCATGATTTTCAAATCTTCGCAGGCAACACTTTTCCTTTTTCCTTTCGAACTTATCAGTTTTTTTTCCACAATACGGATGCATCTATTCGATGTTTTTTTCATCGCATTTTTGTAAAAATTGAAAATGATGTCTTTTCCATATTTTTCTACTGATTCTTTCGTAATATATCCCGCCTTCGTCTCTTCTTTTTCATGGAGTTCTCCCATGAAAAGAGACAATATGGCGGGTTTAATTTTTAATTGCTTTAAAGTGCTTTTAGGGGATTCGTCATCGGATTTCTCAAGGGTTCTTTTCTTGAATTTTTTCGGTTTAATATTTTTCGGTTCGGCAAGTGTACGAACAATCAGTTCTGCCAATTTGCTGTCCGAAGTCTTGTCATTGTCATCACATTCTTTGTGTGAAAAACCCTCACCCTCGACCTGTTGAATTATTTTTGAGGCATGTTCCCCGTTCAGCGGTTGTATGAAAAATAGATTTTTTTTCAGAACGGGAATCTTCTCTTCAAATGCGGCTAATTTAACTAAATAATCATCTCTTAAAGACAAAATTATTTTATAATTAATTGCCCAATCAATTTTATTTAATTTCGGTTGTAGCCGTTCTAATAATTTTTCGGGCGCTTTATTTGAACATAAATATGATAATTCTTCAAATAGGGCTTCTACAGCCTCATTTTTTTTGCTCTCTTTTTGAGAGTCATTTTCGTCAAAAAGTTCCCCTAATTGATCTAACACAAATAGTGGGGTAAATTGCTCTTCGCCTTTTAAAAATTCGTTACAATGAAAAAATTCCCACAAAGAATCGCCACTTTGATTAGTTATGAGTGGTTTAATACTGATATTTTCTTCGTCGGATTCGGCGAATTTTCTAATTTCACTTATGATTTGTTTTACCAAAGAGCCTTCTTGTAAAGGGGATTTAAGCCTTATGTAAACCGGAAAAAAATGTTCTTTCCTTAACTTTGGGAAAAGACCGGCTTTAATCAAAGATGTTTTCCCTACTCCTGATAATCCTGTAATCGTTATCAGGATGGAATTATATAAAGTATTGATTATTTCTGTAATCTCACGATCCCTCCCATGAAAAATATCTTTATCACGTTCTTCGTATGATCTTAATTTTAACCAGCGTGTGGATTTTTCTTCTGACATGATTTAATCTTTTGGTAATCTTTCTCTAATAACCTTTTCTAACTTGAGCATACATTCTTCATTTTCTAATTGAAAATCATCTATATGGAGTCGTCCAAATTGTTTTCTAAAAGATTCGTCATCTTGCCTAACATCATCAATCCTTATCGGAACAATAAAACTTTCAGGAACTCTACTTCTATCGTCCTGTCTTTTACATGCCCTTTCCCATTCTTTAGTAAAAAAACGCTTGCCTTCTAACAGATGGATTGCAGTGGTTTCTGATAAAATCGGGATAAAAATTTTACAATCTTCTATTGCCTTTTTTATTTTTTCTTCCCATCTATCACCATGTCGCAATTTTTTTTTATCAAACCAAATCTTACAATTGAATTTTTTTAACCATTCGTAAACTTTCTCAACTGTTTCTAAATCATCCCTTGCATAACTTATAAAAATATCAGGATTATCAGGACAATATTCCGGGTCGGTTTTGGGTGTCTTTTCCCATCTGTTGTAAAGTTCTTCAATAAATTCAAAAGAATTCCCTTCGTAAAAAAAAGCATTCACTCTATTCATAAACTTATGCAACGATTCATTACTTTCGGTTTTATCGTCTGTCGAGTATATTATATGACGATCCGAATCTTCCATATAGACTCTTTCCTTTTTTAAAGTATAAACCATAAAGCGATATAGCCAATCTGAATGAGACCATCCTAACAACAGCAAGTGTGTATCTGCTTTTTTTAATAAAGAGGATATTTTAGTTGTTTGGAACCTGCCATTTACCATTTTACTCAAATAAAACAAAATATCATCGTCTGTTATAGCGTATTTAGGGGGGAACGTGTTTTCTTTATCCTTGTTGTATGTGCCAAACAGGTGATAGACAGTATTGTTCGGTATCTCTTTTGAACTTTTTATGTCGTTCTCCGGTAATACAGGCGGGTCAATATCGACATCATTTCCTCTCTCATTGTCTTTATTTTCATCTCTCTTTTTGGTCTCTCCTTTATCTTCTTCCCAATATTTCGTTGTTCCTTTTTCAATATTTCTAATTCTTTCAATGGTCTTGATTGCCAAATCATCAAATGTTGTTGATATAAACATCTTAAAATCCGTGATTCTCGCCAATTTTTCTAAAGCGTCGCATTTAAGGCTATTGTTTTTTAAAAACTCTTGAATATGTGCATGATAGCAATATTTATCTTTACCCTTATTGCATTTATTACGCTTACGAAGATGATGAACCACATCGTACAGCGATTCTATTTTATCGTTTGGAAGTTCTTTTTTATCAATATGCTCTTTTTTATCAATGTACTGTGCAATATGGTAATATAATGTCTCATCGATGCCGTCATATTCTACTTTTAACACTCCTTCACCTAAAATTGGAATTACACTTCCTTCTTTAATCAATTCTATTAAACGATCATAGTGTTCTTCTTTAAAAATGATGTCTTCCTTTATGTCCATTTTCCTGTTCTTTCTTCTTAAAACCCTATTTTACCTTATTCTAATTTTTGCGATGCAAAAGTACAAAAAATTATTATATAAAGTACACCTTTTCTATAGAATTTTTTGGTATATGGCAATGTGTGCTTTAACGACTTTTTTGGTAATTTTGCCGCCAACTAATTTTTTTCGATTTTGTTGATATACTCCGAGGCTGTTATGATAGGTATTTCCTGAAATTCTTTTAATGACAACAAATCGTTGTCGCCGCTAATGATAAAATCAACATTGCCCCAAACAGCACACTCTAATATTTTATCGTCATCGCTATCACGACAAACGCCTTGAATTGTACCCAAAGTAGGGACACGATATGCAATTTCTTCAATAGAGTCTATGAAATGCATAATTTGGTGATTGTTTACGTTAAATTTAGGACGGGACATAACAAAGAACACCTCTCGCAATATTTCGTTGGAAACGAACAATATATCTATTCCGTCAATAATTCGTGTTATTATTTTTCGCGGATTACCGCCCCAAAAGAATGAGGATATAAAAATATTTGTGTCTAATACAAGTTTCATTTCTCGCGGCGATAGGCTTTTATTTCATTTATCACATCGGTTTCTGACAGATTATTTTCCAAAGCCAAGCGGTCTCCAAACGAGAATATATTTTGCCAATTCTGTTTGCGGGCAATGTACATTTTGGTTGCATCAAGGATAATATCGGCACGAGAGTGAACTTTTTCGTTAACAAAACTATCTATTTGTTGCAACAAATCCGCTTGAAACGGTACTTCTACGATTGCTACTGACATACTTTTTACTTTTATTTTTGTTTCTTTTATGAACTGCAAAGGTACGACTTTTTTTGTAATTTTGCCGCCAACTAATTTTTTATAAAATGAAATCAACCATTTTACGCATATTTGCATTAGCAGGCATCTTCGCCGTCTCGGCGTTGTACGCCTTTTCACAGTCGAAAGAGTATGTTTTCAAGCCCGATTCCGTTGAAGCCGGAAGGTGGGCGGATTCTGTATTGCAGACCCTGTCGGTGCAGGAAAAGTTCGGTCAGTTGATGACCGTCCGGGTTTATTCCAACAAGGACGAGGCGGAATATGCCGCCATTGACAAGATGATTGACGACTGTAACATCGGTGGCGTGCTCTTTTTTCAAGGCGACGTGCGCTCGCAGGCGGCGTTGACCGACCGCTGGCAGTTGAAGAGCAAAATACCGCTGTTGGTGAGCATTGACGGCGAGACAGGATTGGGAATGCGGCTGAGCGACGCCATGCGCTTTCCTAACGCCATGACGATGGGCGCCGTCTCCGACGAAAAAACCATTTTCAACGCCGGCGTCGAAATCGGCAAACAGTGCAGGATGCTCGGCTTGCAGATCAACTACGCTCCCGTAGCCGACGTGAACGTCAATCCGCGCAATCCGGTAATCGGCTCCCGCTCTTTCGGCGAGAAGCCCGAAAATGTCGCAAAGAAAGCCGCCGCCTACGCCAAGGGGATGCAAAGTCAGGGCGTCATCGCCGTCGCCAAGCACTTTCCGGGTCATGGCGACACCGAGACCGACTCACATTACGCCTTGCCCGTCATCAACCACGCACGCAGCCGGTTGGACGACATCGAACTCTATCCCTTCCGCCATCTGATACAGGAAGGCATCGAGGGCGTCATGCTCGCACATCTCAACATTCCGGCGTTGGAGGCGAAACAAAAACCGTCATCCCTCTCTTTCGACATCGGTACCAAACTGCTGCAAGACGAAATGGGATTCAAAGGACTTGTCATGACCGACGGATTGGACATGAGCGGCGTTACCTCGTATGCCAAAGCGGGAGCCGTCGAAGTCGCCGCATTCTTAGCCGGAAACGACATCCTGCTGATTCCTCCAAAGCCTTACATCGCCCTCGACTCGTTAGTGAAAGCGTACAACAACAAGGTCATCTCGGAAGAAGAATTAAATAAAAGATGTCGTAAAGTTTTGTATTACAAAGCGTTATACGGACTTGCCCGTTATACTCCGGTGAAACAGGCGGATGTTGAGTATCTGTTAAATCCGTCGCCGGTTTCCATCGAGCAAATCTATCGCGAGGCGGCTACCGTGCTGACCAACGACAACGCCATCCCGTTGAACCTTCGTAACATTCACAAAACCATCATCATAACGTATGGCAACGATAAGGGAAATTTTGTTGAAGAGTGGAAAAACTTCGGTCCCGTCCGTTCCGTCTCTTACGAAAATTTGATACAGTCGAAAGACAGTTTGAAAAATATTGACGTCGTTGTCGCCGCCGTCTTTGCGGGTGGCAAAAGCGATGGAACGTATGGAATATCACAGAATTACATCAACCATATCCGCGCACTTGCGCAAAAAAAGAAGGTCATTTTGGTTTTATACGCTTCCCCGTATTCGTTGCGTCTGTTTGAACATCCGAATGTGAAAGGTTTTGTCATGGGCTATGAAAATCAACCGTTTGCGACGTCGGCGGTTCCGCATATTTTGTGCGGTGAGAGCGAGGCAAAAGGGATTTTACCCATCACAGCGGGTGATTTTAAGGCGGGAGACGGCATCAATATTCAGCCAAAATCGGTGTTGCGCATGGCGCTCGACAACGAAGTCAAAATCAATGACGGCTATTTGGAAAAAATTGACTCTTTGGCGTTGCTCGGCATCGCAGAGGAGGCGTATCCGGGATGTCAGATTCTCATTGCAAAGGACGGCAAAGTGTTCTATAACAAATCTTTCGGCACGTTTTCGTACCAAGACGAAGAACCCGTATCGAACGAAACCCTTTACGACGTCGCCTCGCTCACCAAAATCATGGCGACTACGCCGGCAATTATGAAACTCGTCGAACAGGGAAAAATCAGCATCAACCAGACGTTAGGACATTACCTGCCGTTTTTAAAAGATTCCGACAAGGAGAATATCGTCATCAAAGACGTCCTGGCACATCAGTCGGGATTGCCGGCATGGATTCCGTTTTACACAAAAATCGAAAATTCTAAGGAAGTTTACGACACCAAACCCTCCGCCGACTACTCTGTCAAGATAGCGGACAACATGTACATGAAACCGCAATATATTGATACCATGCTCAATATGATTAAGACATGCACGCTGAAACCGAAAAAATATCTCTACAGCGACCTGGGCATGATTCTCATGAGCGTCATCATCGCCAAAGAGTCGGGAATGCCCTACGAGGAGTTTTTGGAGAAGGAGGTTTTTAGCAAAATGAACTTAGCCACCATCGGCTTCCATCCGTTGGAACGCTTCCCAAAAGAGAAAATAGCGCCCACCGAAGACGACGTGATATGGAGAAATCAACAAGTGCAGGGCTACGTCCACGACATGGGCGCGGCAATGTTCGGCGGCATCTGCGGACACGCCGGCATCTTCGCCAACGCATGGGACGTCGGCGCCATGATGCAGATGTACCTCCAAAACGGCTATTACAACGGAAAACAAATCCTCACCCAAACCCTCGTCGCCGACTTCACCAAACAGCAATTCCCGCTGAACGACAACCGCCGCGGCTTGGGCTTCGACCGACCGCTCGTCAACTCGACAAAAAGCCCCGTCTGCGCCGCCGCCTCCAAAAGCAGTTTCGGACACAGCGGATTCACCGGATGCCTCGCATGGGCTGACCCCGCCAACGGACTAGTCTTTGTCTTCCTCTCCAACAGAATATGCCCCTCATCCGAAAACCGCAAAATCATTGATATGAAACTGCGGACACTGATTCATCAGGCGGCTTACGAGGCGATTAAAAAGTGATTTTTAGTTATCGTTGGTATTGTAGGAAGTTTCCGGCTCTGCAAGGATATATGCTTCGGTAAGAGCATTGCTTTGTTGCCGCGCATACTTGACAAGTCCTTTCTTAACCCCTAACTCCGCTCAAGTTAGGTAGTCTATCCCAATGTTAGCGAAGAGTTTTTGAGATTTTTGGGTTACTTCGGCTTGGTACCATACCTGTCTGATTTTTATTTTGCAGATTGCTTTGGAGAACTCGATAATATCTTTTGGGGAGAATTTAGAAATCAGCTGCGCCTGTCTTAATCTGACGTAGAGTTTGTAATAAGCGATCATGGCGATAAAATTGGCAAAGAGCCATCTTTCCATATAATTCTATTCTGGAAAATGAAATACTGCATCTCTTTTTTGAAATTTGCACGTTGTCGTTTCCAAAATACACACTTTTCATCAATGCAACCTGATGCAATTTTTAACCGCAAAGACGCAAAGGTCTTTCGCAAAGGGCGCAAGGGAATTAGCACACAGATGACGCAGATTGAACGGATCTCCGCAGATTAAAACAAATTATTATCTCTGTACCACTCTGTGCCTTCTCTGTGCTCCTCTGTGTAATTTTTTTGTTTCACAGAGTTGCACGGAGAAGACACAGAGAACCACAGAGATTACTTCATTAATTGTTCACATAAATTCTTTGCTGTTTTATAGCTACTTCTGCTGTTTTTGACAGTTATTGCTTTTTCAATGTCTCCACTCTCGACATCAATAAGCCGGATACTTGTTGACCTCTTAGAATATTCCCCTGTTATAATTTTATGTACTCCGAGCAGTTTTCCTATTTCAGCAGCCTGAACACTTGCGTCTTGTGTGCTTTGTAATCCAAGTTCTTGCATTATTTGTTCTATTCTTGTTCTTTCTGCCACTCTAAATTTGTTGGTATTAACTAATTCGGTAGTCAAAATACTTGTTATTTCTTTAGCAGGATTATTACCTGCTACCATCAATAGTTCTGTTGAATGTATATTTAGTACTGCAATTCTCAGCTTCGAATCCTGCGCATAAGTAGAAAATACGCCCCAAAAAAACAAGCAAACAAAAATTGTCAAGCAGCGTTTGTTTCCCCTACTCCTCTGGTTTTTCGGACTAACCCCGTTTGAATGGTCTCTGGACTCCATGCCGCTTTTGCAGTTGATTTCGGCTATCACTTCGCTACCGATGGTAGCGGCATTAATTGCATTGACTTTAGTCATAAAAAAATATTTTTAAAATTTTGCCTACTCTTTACAGGATTTTCGGCATTTACTCCTTTTATCGTTTTCAAAATCGGACAATAAAAAAAAGCACGGATATTATCTCCATGCTCTGTGGTCGTAGGAATAACCATAATCCGAGAAAAGCCATACCCATGCTATCCATAGGCATTTGCCGACTTATTCAATCGGATTGCTGTTTGAAATTTCCTACGTTTCAGAGCAGCTCGAAAATAGCAAAACGCTATTTGATACCTCCTATTTAGTGCTTCTCAGCACGTTCTCTTTTTTATGTCATGATATATATTATATTGATTTTCAGTTGATTAAAAAGTTATTTACTTGATTAATATACCTGTTTGTTGGATTTCGTTGAGGAAACCGGAATAATCTTCTTCCGGCACAATGACGTGAGGTTCAATTCGATAATCAACCTGTTCGGTCAGTTTCCAAATCGGTGGTATCACATCAAAATAATCGCCTTGCCATTTATTTACAACAAAAGCAACATCAATATCACTGTCTCGCCGGGGATTGCCTTTTGCATACGATCCGAAAAGGTAAACCTTGTCAATTTTCATCGGGAAATCGCTTTGTTTTACCAATGATTGGTACACCTTTACTTTTTTTACAATATCTGCTCTATAGTCCATTGTTGCAAAAGTTTTACTTGTTCATGACATATAAATAATGCCTGCCTTTCAATAACGTATTTGCAACATTCAAGTCATTATTTGAAAGATTAATCCAATATTGTATTTTTTCTTCTGTAGTCATTTTATTTACCTTATTTTAACACTGCAAAAGTACAAAATATATTTAATTATCATTTATCAATTTTTCTATTTCGGCAATAAAATTTTCGGCGGGTTGGATGAGGGGGATGATGTCTTCCTCTTTCAGAACTATCACCTCGCAGCAATCATCTTTTTGTTTAATTTCAAAGAGTGCTTGATACAACTTGTAATATTCTTTGCTAAGAATGCCTTCTTGAACAAAATATTTCCTCAAAATAGCAAAAACCTCATTATGCTTATAGGCTAAATGTCCATTTTTTATAAGTAGCGCAGTAACAGCATAATAACAAGCATAATATAAACGATCGGCAACAAAGCACCATGAATTCATCGTTATAATACTTTTCACTTCCGTAATGGTATCGCGTGCTTTTTCCAAGCGGTGATTTACCATAAAGTTTATGTTTTCTTTGTCCAATATCATACTATTTCAACTCTTTCTCGTTCAACATTATAGTTTAAATTTGCGTATTCATTTTTGATGATGATTTACCGGTGCAAAGGTACGATTATTTTTTGTTGATTTTATATTTTCTTCCGTTATTTTTTCTTGTCGAGATGACCTACTATCTGTTCTAAAAATTCCAATTCGATTTTTGATAATTTAAATTGCACTTTAAAATTATTTGCTGTCCTTTTACAAGTTGATTTAATTCCGTCTTCAAAAGCCTTATGAGTTCCATTACCTATTATTGGCGGTTTGGGATTTTTAACTGTTATTGCTGTTATGTTTGGACACTCGTAAAAACTGTAATCACTAATAGCGGTAACTTTTTCTCCTATAGTTAGAATTTCCAATGCAGAATTTCCCTGAAATGAACTTAAAATGCCATCACTCCCCATGTAAAAGAGTATATCTCTCCCA
>WRLA01000023.1 GCA_009777825.1 Bacteroidales bacterium | reverse complement strand
CGTATGCCAACCGCTCACGGGCTTGCTCTAAGCCTTGCGCCGTGAAGTCGTCCCGTATCTTGTTGTTCTTCAGGTAGTAGATCCATTCGTCTAAGGTGTCTTTGGCGACGTCGTCGAAGTTGTTGACCTTCAGGATATAGTATTCGGGGTACAAGTCGCCGACAAACTCTTTTTCGTAAACAGTGCGTTGTTTCTTGTCAAGTTGCAGTTCGTCGTGGGTGTGGAGTCCGGTGAAGTTAGTGATGCCGTGATAGACATAGTCTTTCCCTACGCCAAGGTCGAAATAGACGATGTTGATGGAATAGACTTTGCGAACCTTGCTGTAGGCATCGCCTTCGTACATGTAGTCGGTGATGGATTTGCTCACGCCGTAGAGCATACGTTTGAAGTAGTCGTCCTCGCCGTAAAACTGCATTTCGATGATGACGATCTCTTTGTTGTCGGCTTCGACTAAGATGTCCACTCGGTTGTATTTGTCGTTTTCGTCGGTCTGGTTCCCGTCGCTCTCGCCAATGCTCTTGATGACGATCTTGCGGCGAAGCAACTCGCTCAAAAAGCCCTCCAAGACCTCGAAGTTAGCTTTCTGACGGAGCAACCGCTTCATCGCCCAATCAAAAGAGATCATACTGCGTATCCGTACTTCCTTCATAATCTTTAAATTATTTTTGTGCAAAGATACGACTTTTTTTGAGATGTGGGATTTGCGATGTGAGATGTGAGATGTGCGATGTGAGATGTGCGATGTGAGATGTGAGACACAAGACATTCTCTGTGAAACTCTGTGGTCTCCGCGTCTCTGTGCTGAAAATAATAAGATTAACTCTCAACTCTCATCCCGCTTTTCCGGTAAAATTCAATATGTCAAAGAACATTTTTATGTTGTAGCCTTTAGCCACTAATTACACTAATGATCACAAATTTCCTCTTTCCTCCTCCTTTGGGGGGGCTGGGGTGTGTGTGTAATTCGTGGCTAATGCCATTTGCTTCAAAAAAACCTGCCGCCCGCAGGGCGCGGACGACAGGGCTACAGAGTGTATAATATAAAATAAAAGTGTGCGCAGGAAAGTGAAGACGAAAGTGTTTTCCGTTCCATTGAGCCGGTCTGAAATCGTTAATTTTTTGTTAAATTTTGCGAAAAAACTGCCATATTCAACGACGAAAACCTGCGTTTTTTCGCAGGTTCTCCATTTTATCGCATCTACTGTTTTAAGAAATCGTCGCACTCAAAAATTCAATTCTTCTAATAATTCTATCTATAACGGCTTTTTGCACATTTCAAAAAAGCGCTGCAAAAGTACATCTTTTTTACATACAATAACGACTTTTTAAAAAAAAATTTGATTTCTTTTCGCAAAAAACAGCATTTTTTATCGTAAACTGTTGAGCAACAGCGAGATATAGTTATAATTTTTTTTTAAACACCTCTTTTTTTTTAAACTTTCCTATTTGTTTGAAAATAAGGGAATACCTACTTGCCCTGCTCATCCGTTGCACATCGCAAAAATCTTCGTAAAATTACGTATGTCCGTCTTCGTAAAATTACGTATTTTTTTTCTCTCCACATTATCTACCTTTGCACAAATTTTTAAACCATATAAATAATATAGAACGATGAACAAAGTAAACATTTTAACAGCAATCGCCGCCATCATCATCAGTGCGGCATCCTGCGGAGGACAACAACCGAAGACAACAGCATCCGAAGTAGCGGACGCAGCGGACACCCTTGCCGTCGTCCCGCAGCCATCGGAAGAACAACAACCATCAGGAATGACCGACGCAGCATTCAGCGAATTGTTGCTGAACGTCATCTACCAACTTCCCGCGTCGGTCATGCCCGACTACCTCAAGGCGGAAGACCAGCGCCGCGACGTAGTAACCGAATATGCCGGCAACGACAACTACGTCAACCCTACCGTTTTTTCTCATTGGTACGAAGATGAGTACTACTACACACGCTACGAATGGATGATGGCAGGCTATCTGACCGAAGACAACCGCAATATCGTCTTGATTGTGCAATACGGGTCGTACTTGGACGGGTATTTATTAATGTCGGACAAAACCCTGAACTACGACATCGAATCGCAGACATTCACCGAAATGGAACGTCCGATGGAGATGCCGACCGTTGACGAAATGATTGTCGAAACCAACTTCGACAGCCAACGGCTTTATAACAGAGCCAAAGCGCATTTCAACAAAAAAATGGAACTCAACTACAACGGCTTCGACAAAGAAGGATTCCGCGTCAATCCCAACCACTTTAAATTCTGGGATGAGAACAGCGATTACGACTATTACAGCGCCCCATTCATGATGGCGATCTACAAATGGGACGGCACACGTTTTTATAAAGATAAAATTGTAAATAGCAAGGAGTTTTATGATGACCAAGATTAAAAACTCTGTGAACCTCCGTGTCCTCCAAAAAGTATCTTCCTTTTCTTTTCCCCTTTTGGGGAAAATGCCGGAGGCAAAAGGGGCTGTCTCTGTGTTGAATATTTTTTTCCAGCACAGAGGCACAGAGTTCACAGAGTTACACAGAGAAATTCGTGCATTCGTGGCAAAAAAAAACACCCATCTACGTAAAATTACGTATATGTAGTATTGGAAAACGCTGTACCTTTGCGCCCATGAATAATTAATAGTTTTAAAATGCAAAAGAAATTCAAAAATTTTGGGAAAGTCGGAATAATGCTACTCATAGCGGGTATGGCATTTAGCGCAACAAGTCGTGAAAGAGGCAGTTTTATTGAAAGCATTACCGACTCTTTCATCGGTGAAACAACGTATGACAAGAATACCAATCAAGGAGCAAGAAACCAAATAGTTGTTTGGGAAGATGGTTGGATTAGCGCCGTTTTTATGCAATCTCACACTACCGGTCAAGCAGATATGGGTACGGGATATGCCTATTACGATGGTAATGAATGGCATGCTTCTGTAGCCCGAATCGAAGGTGAAAAAACAGGCTTCGGAACCATTGCCCGTTATGGTAACAATGGGGTAATCGTTGCTGCTCAAACCGATGATAACAAAATCTTGTTGTTGACTTGTGAGAACAGAATGGGAAATAACTGGGTGATATTTGATAAGATATATACAGGTGCGGGGAATCCAAATAGGGCTATATTTCCCAGCGTTACGACGAGCGGTCCAAATAATGACATTGTGCATCTCGTTACTGTTACTGATGAGAATGTGTTATACTACAGCAGAACGCCCGACGGTGGAAATACCTGGGATATTGATCTACGTTTGGACTATTTTCAACTACCTTACGCAAAAGAACTTGGCGCAAATAGTTACTACTTCATGGAAACCACAAGTTTTAACGATCCTGTTATACCGAACCGCATTTCATTAGTCATTGCTGACCGTTGGTCTGATGGTCATGTTATCTATTCCGACAACAATGGCGATACATGGAACAGAAAAGTGTTTTATAATCATCCGAACGTTTATGCTTCGAGTTTGGATTTTGGGAGTCTTGACAGCGATGGCATTCTATACCCTTACTATACCTCGGCAGCATGGGATTCAAAGGGAGATCTTCATGTTGCTTTTGAGTGTGGATGGAGTAACGATGCGAACCAATACCTGCCCGGCTTAGGCTGTATTTTATATTGGAATGAAGATATGCCGGCATACACCATTAACCTTATTGAGGAGATAGAACAAACAAACTGGATTTATCGTGGCGAAGAACCAATGCCAAGTAATTATGTCGGCTATATAGTCCCCATTGACGAAAACACCTCTTTACCATACAATGGAGACCTGACGGATTTTCCATATTCATTCACCGACTTTGGCGCTCATGGAAAATATAACCGTTCTACTGCTGCAACAATGCCAACCATTACCATTGATAAAAATGATGACAAGATCTATTTTGTATTTGCTTCAATGACCGATTATACACTTGACGCAACTACTAACGAGTATTATTTTAGACTTTATTCAAGATTCTCAGAAGATTTAGGAAAAACCTGGTCGGATATTGAAGCGTTAAATAAAGGATCGGAGTATGATGGTACCGAATGTGTTTTCCCCTGGATGTCAGACAAGAGTTATGCATCGGAGAACGAAAGGAAAATACACGTTATTTATCAACGTGATTCACATACAGGCAGCGCTGTGGATGGGAGTCATCCTATATCTGTGGGCGACAACAACTATCAAGCCCTGACAATCAAAGTTAGAGCCTCGCAAGACGCCCCCGCCGCCCCAACCCTCGCCAACGCCACCGCCACCACCATCACCCTCACCACCGTCGCCGGATGCGAATACCGTCGCGACGGCGGCGACTGGCAGCCGACGCCCCTCTTCTCCGGCTTGTCGCCCAACACCCCCTACAGTTTCACCCAACGCTACGCCGAGACCGCTTCCCACTACGCCTCTCCCGAAAGTCCATCCGCCACCTTCACCACCACCGACAGCGACAAACCGCTCTACACCATCACCGCCACCGTCAACAACCTCGCCTACGGCGCCATCACCCCCGCCGGCGAAGTCATCGTCGAAGACGACGACGATATCACCTTCATCATCACCGCCAACGCCGGCTACCACATCGAAACTGTCCTCGTGGACGGCGCCAACAATCCCAACGCCGTCGCCGCCGGCTCCTATACCTTCAACAACGTTTCCGCCGACCACGAAATACACGTGGTGTTCGCAGAAGGAGTGGGAATTGGCGATGTAAAGACGGATAATTATCCGTCTCTACAGGTTTATCCGAACCCGACGAGTGGGTTGATAACGATATGCGATGTGCGATGTGAGATATGCGACGTTGCCATTTATGATGTCATGGGACGTGCCGTCAGTACTCACATACTCACTATTCACTACTCACTACCCACCCTCGACCTCTCCCACCTGCCGACCGGCGTCTATTTCCTGCAGGTAACGACGGAAAACGGAAGTGTAACGCGAAAAGTGGTGAAACAATAAAACCTCTGTGACCCTCTGTGTCCCCTGTGTCTCTGTGCTGAATATTTTTTTCCAGCACAGAGGCACAGAGGACACAGAGTTACACAAAGAAAATTAAATCTTTAAATTTTTAAATCTTTAAACCCATATAGTTATGAACAAAGTAAACATTTTAACAGCAATCGCCGCCATCATCATCTGTGCGGCATCCTGCGGAGGACAACAACCGAAAACAGCCGCCGAAGAAGTCAAGCATTACCAC
Organism: Bacteroidales bacterium; assembly: GCA_009777825.1. Classification (GTDB taxonomy): domain Bacteria; phylum Bacteroidota; class Bacteroidia; order Bacteroidales; family WRLA01; genus WRLA01. The sequence continues at coordinate 34,500 of WRLA01000023.1, read as the reverse complement.
TGGCTTGACGCAGGCAGCGGAGAGATTATCATGACGCGGAGCGGCAACGTCTTCCGTGGCGAATTTGTGGACTTCGGCTTTCAGGAGCGGTGTAGCGTGCCTGTTGCAGGAACGATTTCCGACGATGGTACCGTACTCGGCATCGGCTTCGACGCTGTCTATGGCAACCTCTACGCGAAACTCACCGGCAAAATCACCGGCGACACGTTTGTGGCGGAGTGGACGCCGGTACCAAACGCCATCGGCGAACACTACAGCATGACGATGACGTCGCAAAAACTATCGCCCGACGTCGAAGCGGAACTCGCCCAACATCCCGACGCTTTCTACAACCGGCTCTCCCCCGGAACGCAACTCTGCTCCTCCGACGGAATGCCGTTAGACCGCGTAACGCCGTTTTTGCCGGAAAAAACAGTTACGGATGACGGACAAATATACGGCTACCAAATCGGCGAATGGGAGACAAAACTCATGCGCATAGTCTCCGCAGGAGACGACAAAGTCCAGTGTTATATTGGCATCGAGCAAAACGGAGTGGAGTGGTTATATGTAGAGATGGAAGTCGCTGCAAAATTAACCGGCAACACCTTCCGTTACACGGTAAAAGGTCGTGAGTTTGAAGTAGCCATCTACAACGGCTTCGCAGTCATAACGCCCACCAACGGCACGACCGACCCAAACGCCAAAGAGGTCGCCATAACAGACTCCGAAGGCGCGATTGACCAAAATCCGGACTTCACCGCCGCCGGCGTCTATCCGCTGCTGCCCATGGGACCAATCGATCTGCAACCCTACGAGTACAACCTCCACTTCTATCTCGACGAAACGATGACCGAATACGACAACGACGAATACGACGAATACGACGAATACGGGGAGTACAACCTCTCGGACGTCTATACCATGCTCGGATACCTCAAACACAGCGGCATCCACGACGGCGGAGACCCGATGCTGCTCTTCGACGAGGTGCTGATGATCTATAGCCACGAAACCGACAAACTCCGACAGTACGGATACGACCCCGAAGAGGACATCATCGAAAACGACTACGTCATGGTCAACGAATCGGAAGAGTGGATAAACATCGTTACCAACGCATCGGCGTCTTTCACCATCATCGAGTACGATGACTATCACATGCAGCTCGTCGAAGTTGACCGGCAAAGATTCCTGCAACACCTTGCCGACAAAGGCGAAATGTTAGTAGAAATAACCATCGCCGCCTCAGGAACACTCTACGAGGTAAAGGAGGTGTATGTGCCGTGAAAGTTGAAAATTGAAAGTTGAAAATTGAAAATTGAGAGTGATTGTAATGAATACCATGATAAAAAACTCTGTGAACCTCTGTGAACTCTGTGTCTCTGTGTTGAATATTTTTTCCAGCACAGAGGCGCAGAGTTCACAGAGTTACACAGAGAAATTCGTGCATTCGTGGCAAAAAAAGTCTCATATCTCAAATCTTTAAAACCATGAACAAAGTAAAAATTTTAACAGTAATCGCCGCCATCATCATCAGTGCGGCATCCTGCGGCGGGCAGCAGCCGACGGGCGTAGCGGAGACCGCCGACACCCCAAGTCAAATAACAGAAGAGACCATCACGAAAGAGATCCTCTCCTTGCCCGAGATGCAGTTTCCCAACGCCGCCGTCATGATTGTGGACGAGCCGACCGACGCCGAACCCTACTTCACCGTAAAGGGCGGCAGCGACATGGACGACCATTTCGCAACAAGTTTCTGGTTTCACGTCTATACCGCGCCGGAATACGAAATCAGAATCTACGACGTCGTTTTGGACAGCGAAATGACCTTGGAAGAGTGGCGCAAAAATGAAAATTAGAAAATGTTTGAACTATGATTTTAAAATGATTTCAATGAATACCATGATAAAAAACTCTGTGAACCTCTGTGTCCCCTGTGTCTCTGTGTTGGAAAAAAATATTCAGCACAGAGGCACGGAGGACACAGAGTTACACAGAGCCCCCTTGCGCCCTTTGCGCTCTCCTTTGCGCCTCTGCGTTAAAAATTCAAACGCAAAGACGCAAGCCCCCTTTGGTTCCCCCGAAGGGGGAAAAAGCGCAAAGGACGCAAAGAAGCATCAACACGAAGGCACGAAGGCACGAAGACAGAAAGACACGAAGTCCCCTCTGGATTGCTTCGGGCTATCGCCCTCGCAATGACGGGAAACAGTCTTGTGTCTAAAAGTCTTGTGTCTAACAGTCTCAAAATCTCAAATCTTTAAAAATATGAACAAACAAATTTTACCCTTCCTCGCCGCCGTGCTACTCTTAGCGGCATCCTGCGGCGGACAGCAGCCGACGGGCGTAGCGGATGAAAGTAGTGCCTCGCTGACATTGAAAACCATCGCCGTCGAGGAGGTGTTGAAGCATCCCAAGGGTGTTTCCGACGCGGACGGTCTTACCTACAAAGTCCACTTTACCTATCCTGCCGGACACACCGACAAAGCCGTTTTGGAAAAACTGCAACAACAGTTTATCGCTCACACGCTGGGGCAAAGATACAGTTCGCTCACGCCCGAAGAAGCCGTCAATGCCTGTATCGCCGACTGGCAAGCGGCGTACAACGGGGAAACTGCGAATGAGGACGAGTTCGACTTCCGGCTACGCTGGAAAATGACTGCCGACAACGCCATCCTATTTATGAACGAAGACCTATTGCAGTTAGAGACCAACAGTTCTGTATATGACGGAGGCAATTACGACGCCGGTGGCATGTCGTATCACCTTTTCAACCCCACGACGGGCAACGAGTACTGCCGCAACGACATCTTCAAACCCGAATCCGCCGAAAATATCCGTCGGCTGATTATCCCCGAACTGAACAACGTGTGGAACGCCGGCAATGTGTCCTTCGACAACAATAAGGTGTGGACGCCCAACACCCATTTTGCCGTCACACAAGAAGGCATCCGCATCTTTTACCGCAATTTCGAAATCTGCGATTGTCCTTTTGGTACTGTCCCTTTTACCATTCCATACAACAAGATAGCGCCCTACCTCCGCGAAGATACGCCTGTGTGGAATATCGTTTTTGGGCAGACACAAACAAACGTTCAATCCATTGCTCGCACGCTTGCGGCGCAGGTTCCCGAAATCAACGAAAAGTACGACCGTACACATTCAAACGATGATCACTACCTTTACCGCTCTGCCGAAGATGACGAATATGGAGATAGGAACTTGCAAATGTATTGGTACGAACGACCAACGGCTCCCAACGACTGGGTATTGGTCAGTTCCAATTATCATCCTGATTCGTGGCTGAAATGTTTTACTTTCGACCGCAATACCGAAACGCTGACAGAAACCGACCTCCCTTTCACCATCCCGTCGGCTCACGAGTTCGACAGCGAAGAATTTGACAAAGAACAGACCTATTGGCGTTCCGATTACACGATTTGCGAAAACGGCGACATCATCATCTCGGCGTCGCCCGGCATGAACGCCATCTGTGTTACGTTCGCACATTGGGACAACGAAAGTTTTACCCTTTACAAACGCGGAATTGACTTCTCGTATGGAGAACCCGTCGAAGACGACGCCGCAGCGGAAATGTACGTGAAGAACGCCATCCGTCCCAACTTTCAACGCATCAACGCCATCGAAAACTGGACGTGGATAGACGAAAAAACCGTCAGCGGGATAACGCCCCAACCCGCCACGCTCACCTATTACTACTCCGACAAAGGATTGGAAAAAATAGTAGCCGCGCTCACAAACGAAACAGTCGAGTACTACTTCTTAGAACGGTATCTGTCGTTTGTGTACTCCAAGTCGGACGCGGGAAAAGAGCAGCGATGGTATGTGAAAAAAGGAAGTTGTTTCCGGGGCATCGGCGATAACGGCAAAATACTTTTATCCGAGGCAAGGGAGGAGGAATACGGAGAGGTGGATGTGCTGTTTGGAAAAATAATGGGAAGGTAAATCTTTGAATTTTTAAATCTTTAAATCATAAATATATGAAAGACATAGAGAAAGCAATAAACCTCTACCGTCTGATGGCGTCCCGTTGCGAGCGAACGGGTCATTCGCCGCGACAGACACGCGTCTATCGCGAGATGGTGGAGTTCATGCAAGACTGCGACAGCGCCGACGCCGCAGCAGTCAAAATCAGAAACTCCAAGTATTTTCTAGCGCCGGCGGCGGCGCTCTTGCAGGATAAACTTGCAGCGTTGGAGCGGGCGTCGCGTGAGAGCGACATGCCCGACGTCGCCGACGTCTATAAAAAGAAAATCGAAGAGATTGACGCCGACCCCACCGCCATGTACGAGACGGGATACGACGCCACCGTGAAAAATCTGAAAAAAGCCTACTTCGACACCTACAATGCGTTTGTCAGAATCTTTGTCGCGTATTTCAAATTATCGTGCTACAGCGTCTTAGACAAGACGACGGCTATCACGCTGGATGCGTTGAGAGCCGACTTCGCCGCGTTGTCCAAGCCAAGTTCGGACTTTGCTCAACTGGCGGCGTTGGAGAAATTCCGGTCGCTGATACCCGTAACCGACGCCGGCTATGCCCGTTTTGTGAAAGAGGCGCCCATCCTCGCCGCCAACGGTCCCGACTACGCAGCCGAGAAACAATCTATCGAAGAGGAACTGAAGGCGTTGCAACAGTTAGTCGCCGCCGAGAAAGACGCCGTGGCGGAAGCAGGGAGAGTCAACAAGCAAAAGATGAGACAGTCGCAGACCATCGCCGTCGCGCCCGATTCGCAAACAGGCGCTTACACCTATATTGAGGAAAAAACCATTAATTATTAAAAGGAGGAAAACACCATGAACGATATAATCAAAGGATTAGTAAGCGGCTACTTGGACACATTCGACATGTACGCCATCTCAAGCCCCGCCTTGCAGCAGCAAGTAGATGATTTTAAAAAGAAGATGACCGCCTTCGCCAACGACAATCCGGACATCGGCGCTTTCTACGGAAAACTCGCCGAATCGGGATTGATGGAGGAACATTCGGCGCTGATAACAAAAGTAGTAATGGCTTCGACAGGGAGCGCCGATGCCGACGGCAACGTGAAAACCGACTACAGCGACACACCACCGCCGACCGTCGTCTCGGTGAAAGAGTTTATAGAGCAATACCGCGTATCGTATGACGAAGTGAAAAAGTCGCTCTATCGCAAACGCGGCGAGGCGGCGTATGAGAAGATATTCGCCGTCGCCGACCGCACCAACGACATGCTCGAAGCGCAAACCATCTTAGAAGAAGAACGCCTGCTGTGGAAAATCGTAACCGACGACAGTTTAGACATCTTCGAAACCAACCTGCAGGCGATGGACCCGCTGCAACGCGCCTTCACCTTCACCCTCGAAAGCCAGATAGACGTCTATAAAAAAGCGCAGAGCGAAGAAGAGATAGACTACATGATGCAATGTCTCGAATTTCCCATCTTCCGCTTTGTACAAAACGACACCCTCAACAATATCACCATCCCCGCAACCTTCGCAGCGCTGATAGTGGGCATGGATCCGCCCGGCTATGACGTCTGCAAACTCAGTTTTCAGTTAGCCGGAAAGGAGGAGAGTTTACGAGAGTTTATCGCTACCTACAAAGCGTTGCAGCGCACCGTCAACTTCTTAAAAGAGTTTTGCGGTAAGACCTTCGACGACCTGCTCGCCAACGAAAGCGCTAACATCTGGATGCTCGCACCCGACAAAGTGGACGACCTCAGCAGAGTAAAAGTAACATGGAACCCGCACAACCACAAGGCGTTTCGCGACATCATCTACAACGAAATCATGAGCGACCTCCCGCTGATAGAACTTCTGAAACGACAACCCGACCAACCGGTATGGTATAGTTTCGGCGACCCCAACGCCAAAGAAAACTACCGCAACATGGCGCAGGAAAAAGCGACACAGATCAATGCGGAGTTGACGTATTATAAATATGTCAAACAGGGTGCAAACATGTAACAAAAAAGTACTACCTTTGCAGCATTGAAAAAATAGCAGAACACAATAGATTGAAAATTAAATATTTTAAACGATGAAAACTCGAGTATTAAAAACCAGAGCCTTAGCGCTGTTTTTTGCGCTTACCGGCTTCGTGGCGCTGGCGCAGAACAAAGAAATCACCATCCTCTCCGTCAACGACATGCACGCCTCCATTGACCGTTTTCCCAAGTTTGTTGCCCTCGTGGACAGCATGAGGACGGTCTATCCCGACCTGCTACTCTTCGCGGCAGGCGACAACCGCACCGGCAACCCTGCCAACGACATGCACCCCGTCTCGTCCTATCCGATGACGATGCTGATGAACAGAGCCGGATTCAACCTCTCCGCCATCGGCAACCACGAGTTCGACGGCAACGTTGACGGCTTGCGCACCGTACTCAACAACTCCGACTTCCGGTACGTATGCGCCAACATGTATGCGCCCGACTCAATGCGCCTGCACATCGAACCCTACAAAATCTTTGAAGTGGACGGCGTGCGAATCGGCGTGCTGGGACTGATCCAGCAAGGCGCCAACAGACTGCCCGACTCCCATCCGAACAACCTGAAAGGCATCTCTTTCCGACCATGGGATGAGGTAGCGGAACAATACAGTTGGCTGCGCAACCAGTGCGACGTCTTCGTGCTGCTCGCACACGAAGGCTACGACGAAAGCATCCAACTGCTCAGCCAATACCCCGTCGCCGACGTGCTGATTAGCGGACACTCCCACACTGCCGTCGAAACCACAGAACTGCACAACGGCGTGTTGCTGACACAGGCGGGGTCAAGCCTCAAATACGTTACACACATCACGCTACAACTGACCGACGGACAAATCACCAAAAAAGAATCCGCACTCTTAGACGTCAACGCTTTCCCGCGCTCCGACGCCGACGTGCAGACGATGGTGGACGGTTTCAACAACAACGAATCGCTGCTCCGCGAACTGACAACGGTAACCACCGACTTCACCTCCTACGAAGAGTTGGGCTGCATGATGACCGACGCCATCCGCATAGAATCGGGCGCCGACCTCGCCTTCCAAAACCCCGGCGGCGTGCGCTTCGAGACCTTCCCTGCCGGAGCGATGACCGTCCGCGACATCTATCGCTTAGACCCGTTCAACAACAACGTCATCGAGTTCTCCCTCACCGGCGCCGAAGTACTGCGCCTCATCGAAGCCGCCTACATCGCCGAAAACAAACAGGCGCCATACATCTCCGGCGCAACATACGAAATGGAATTAGATAAACAGGGAGCCGTGAAAAAAGTGCAAGTGAAGATGAACAACGGCGTAAAACTCGACCCGCAGAAACAATATAAAGTCGTACTGAACAGTTATCTCGCCGCCGTCAGCCAATACCAAAAAACCGACGAAGGAAAAGACCTCTTCCAATCCAGCGCCGACATGACCATACAATATTTGGAAAAACAGGCGGCGGTGGATTATCACGGAGTGAAACGGGTAACGCTGGTTAACCGATAAGGATTTACGGGTCTGGTGTAATTTAAAAATTTCATGTACCTTTGCACCTCATAAAAAGCAACTATCGTGAGTATTCAGGAAAGAGTAATCGAATTTGTGTCTTTTTGTATTGAAGAATACAAGTTCCGACATCGTTTGACGGGCGATGTTGTCGTAAAACTATTTGAAGAAAGCAAAATAATTGACTTTCTGATAAACAACTACGAAATACTTCATACGCAGAGCAAACAATACGTGCAAGAAGAAATTGATATACAAATAGGAGGTAAATCATGAAAGTACTGTACCATGGCAGTTTGACGATAATTGACGAACCGAAAATTATCCAATCAGGTCGTACCTTGGATTTTGGAGAAGGTTTTTATACAACATCAAGCAAAAAACAGGCATTACAATGGATTAAAATTCGTTTAGTGGGAAAAGATATGACCCAAGGTGTTTTAAACAGATATTATTTCGACGATACAGTCTTGACATCCGCTAATATCAACGTATTGCATTTCGAAAAACCGGATGAGGCATGGGTTGATTTTGTTATGGAAAACCGACTAAATAAAAATTTTCGACATGCTCACGATATAGTTATTGGTCCCGTTGCAAATGACAGGGTATATGCCTGTTTTAACGCCTTTGAAAATGGATTTATGAACAAACAAACCCTTATCGGCGAATTAAAAACCTATCGTTTAATTGACCAGTATTTATTTCACACGGAAAAATCATTACAATATTTACAATATATCAATTTTCAAAAGGTATGATACCAAAAATCACATCCAAAAACCTCCATATATTCATTCCCAGAAAGGTCGCCGTATTGGTATGCCGCTATGCAGCACAAGCCAATATTTCTCCCAAAGAAGCATTGATGACTTTCTATAACTCAAAAACTTATAACACCCTGTCTCAAGAAAAAAGCAAATTATGGTACTTTGGAGATAATTACCTTTATGAAGAATTTTTGGAAAATGAGGGCATTATTAACAGCCAAACACATTCACCGTTTTTCCGTTAACGGATTCTTTCGTTTGATAGATTTTCTCGTCCCACGTTTTTTCCTGATCGCGGTCGAAAGCCACAAGCCAGCCTTCGGTACAGCCGAGCGTGTTCATATAGCGTAGCGTCTGTTCGATGCCTTTCACTATGGATTGTTTGCCGCGGTTGATTTTCAATTCGACAGGATATTTTTTACCTTGATATTCGATACACAAGTCCAGCCTGTCTCTGCCTGTTGCCATATCCCGCTGCACGTCGCCGCCGCCGTTGAAAACACGTTGCAGAAATGCCTGTAAAATCAAGTGGGGGGCGGCTTCTTTGTACTGGAAGCGCTCTTGCCATATCTCGGAGTTTTCGCGCCAGAACTGTTGAAAGTCCTGCAACAGCAGGTTCATGTCAACGTTGTTGTTTTTGTAGTATTTGGGCATTTCGTATTCGGAGTACTGTTCATTGGAGGTCAAAATCCACTGTTCATTATAATTTAGCGTTCTGATGATTACCTCTGCGTAAATCGGGTTTCCGGCAACAATGGTTTCATTATGTAGCCGTATCAAACCTAAATCTTTTACATAGTTATAGTCATCGGAAAATTTTTCGATTTTGTCGCCTTGTCCTGTTATCATCGGTTCGATAACCTTTTGCACGCGCTCTTCTTTCAATTTGTCTAAGAGTTGGTCAATATGGACGTCGCGGCGCAGGATGATTGTCTGTATGGCTTCAGAGACCATTGCGGCGGTGATGTTGATGGAATAATCTTTTTTGAGTTGCGCAACGATTATTTCTCTTGCAATGGCGTTAACTAACCAGGGCTGTCCCTGTGTTTGCTCAAACGCAAGTTCTACGGCAGCGTCTCCAAAACGCTGTCCTGTTTCTGTGGTGTGTTGTTGGTAAAGGGCGGCAACTTCTTCTTTTGTGAAGTTGCGAAGCGTCAACGAACTGGTTATAATATTAAACGGACTTGCCGTTCCGAGTGTCGCTTTGTTTTCGCGGATTTTCGCTTTGTAATCGCGGATATTTCTCATTCCGACGAGTGCAACCGATGCCGGAAATGGGGCAGTATGGCGATTGACAAAGCCATCCCGTAGTTGTCGCAAGAAAGAAATTAGCGTATTTTCGGATAAGCAATCGGCTTCGTCGAAAAAGATTACAAACGGTTTGTCAATGCGTCTGCAATAGCGTGATAATGCCAATCCAAGCGCATTTAAGTAGTCGGAAACGTCTAAGTTATCTCTAAAGTTTTCAAAATACGGCAGTTGATAATTTTCTAATGCGATGGCAAAGCCATTGATAATGGCAGGAATGCTTATTGCAGGGTCTGCTACGCCGTAAACTCTTTCCAACGAACAATATACAGCGTAATATTTGCCCCCTTGGTTGAGTTGATCGGCAAGATTGAGCAGCAGCGTTGTTTTGCCCGTCTGACGCGCAGCGTGAATGACGTAATACTGCTCGCCGTTGATAAGTTCTGTCAACTCGTCATGCAAACGCTCAGTGGCGTCGAGCATATAATGCTTTCCCTCTATGCAGGGACCGGCTACGTTAAAGTATTTCATGTCTAAAATATTTGCTGCAAATGTACATAAAATTTTTGAATTGCATCCGTCGCACATCCCAAAAAAGTAGTATCTTTGCCGACAAATAACTATTTATGTTTGGATTTCTCAAAGGACTGATAGGAACAAAGTCGGACAAAGATATAAAAGCAGTTACTCCGCATATCACAAAAATAAAGGATATATACCCTGCTATACAGCAACTTTCCAACGATGCGTTGCGGGCGAAGACCGTTGAATTTCGGCAGCGCATCGCGCAGGCGATTCAGAGCGAGCAGGCTGAAATAAACCAATTAAAGGAAGAGGCAAACAACCTGAACATCGAAGCCGTCAGTGACCGCGAAAAGATTTGGCAGACCGTGGACAAAATCGAAAAAGAGGCTTACGAAAAGACCCAGACCGTGCTTCGCGAGATCCTCCCCGAAGCCTTCGCCGTGGTCAAAGAGACCGCCAAGCGGTTTGCCGAAAACGAATGGATCGAAGTAACCGCCACCGAGATGGACGCCGAACTGAGCCGGCACAACGAAGACATCGTCATCGCAGGAGACAAAGCCCGCTACCACAACACATGGATGGCTGGCGGCAGCCGCATCCACTGGAACATGATACATTATGACGTACAGTTGATTGGAGGCGTGGTCTTGCACGAAGGAAAAATCGCCGAGATGGCGACCGGTGAAGGAAAAACGTTAGTTGCCACGTTGCCGGTCTATCTCAACGCCTTACCCGGAAAGGGTGTCCACGTGGTAACCGTCAACGACTATTTGGCAAAGCGCGACAGCGAATGGATGGGGATGCTGTTCCAGTTTCACGGATTAAGAGTGGACTGCATTGACAAACACCGTCCCAACAGCGCCGAGCGCCGAGCCGCATACACCGCCGACATCACCTACGGCACCAACAACGAGTTCGGCTTCGACTACCTGCGCGACAACATGACCGGCGACCCCGAAGAGATGGTACAACGAAAACTCAACTACGCCATCGTGGATGAGGTGGACTCCGTCTTGATTGACGAAGCCCGTACACCGTTGATCATCTCCGGTCCAACCGCAAAGGGCGACGAACAGGAATTTGACGCCTATAAACCCGTCGTAGAGAGATTGTATCGCGTTCAAAGAGACTTGGTCAACAAATATCTGACGGAGGCAAAAGCGCTCCTCAGAGAGGGTTCCGCTAACGAAGACGAGAAAAAAGGTGGCGAACAACTGCTCCGCGCCCATCACGGACTTCCCAAGACCAAGTCTCTGATAAAATTTCTGAGCGAGCCCGGAATGAGAACGCTCATGCAAAAAACGGAAAACTTCTACCTCCAAAATCAGGCAAAAGAGATGCACATCATCAACGACGAACTCTATTTCGTCATTGAAGAGAAAAACAACTCCATCGAACTGACGGAAAAAGGTATCGGTTTTGTCAACGACTTGGTGAACGACCCCGACTTTTACCACCTCCCCGACGTCGGCTCCGAGATTGCCGAGATAGAAAAGATGGAGATCAGCGACGCCGAAAAAACCGAACGCAAAAGCAAACTCATGCAAGACTTCTCAACCAAGTCCGACCGCGTGCACAGCGTCAACCAACTGCTGCGTGCCTATGCCATGTTTGAAAAAGACGTCGAGTACGTCATCATTGACAACAAGATAAAAATCGTGGACGAGAAAACCGGACGTATCATGGAAGGACGGCGCTACTCCGACGGGCTACACCAAGCCCTCGAAGCCAAAGAAAACGTACAGGTAGAAGCCGCCACTCAAACGTATGCCACCATCACACTCCAGAACTACTTCCGCATGTACAACAAATTAGCCGGCATGACCGGTACGGCGGAAACGGAAGCCGGCGAGTTTTGGAACATCTACAAATTGGAAGTGGTGGTTATTCCCACCAACCGACCCATCGTCCGCGCCGACAGAGAAGACATGGTCTATAAAACCGCCCGCGAGAAATACAACGCCGTCATTGACGAGATTGAACGCATGATAAACGTGGAACGACCCGTTCTGGTCGGAACCACGTCGGTCGAAAACTCCGAACTCCTGAGCCGCATGTTGACACGAAAAGGGCTGAAACACAACGTCCTCAACGCCAAGATGCACCAGCGGGAAGCGGAAATCGTTGCCGAAGCGGGACAGGCGCGAGCCATCACCATCGCCACCAACATGGCGGGTCGTGGAACCGACATCAAACTCGGTCCCGGAGTGAAAGACGCCGGCGGATTAGCCATCATCGGCACCGAACGGCACGACTCCCGTCGCGTGGACCGACAACTTAGAGGTCGTTCCGGACGACAGGGCGACCCCGGAAGTTCCCAGTTCTTCGTCTCCTTAGAAGATGACCTCATGCGCATGTTCGGCTCGGAACGTATCGCCGGAATCATGGACAGATTAGGGCTAAAAGAGGGCGAGATGATCCAACACTCCATGATCACCAAATCCATCGAACGGGCGCAGAAAAAGGTGGAAGAGAACAACTTCGGCATCCGTAAGCGCCTCTTAGACTACGACAACGTGATGAACTCGCAACGCGACGTCATCTACAAACGTCGTCAGCACGCACTCTTCGGCGAACGTCTGGCGCTCGACGTCCAAAATATGATATACGACGTCTGCGGCGTCATCATACAGGAAAATCACCAAAATCGCGACTTCGAAGGCTTTAAATACGAACTGCTCTCGGTCTTAGCAAGCGAATCTCCTTTCTCGGAACAGGAATTTTTGGATGGAAAAGCGAGCGCCCTCAACGACCAATTATACGACAAGGTCTATCAAGACTACATGAAAAAAAGAAACAACATCGCCGAGCGTGCCTATCCGTTGGTCTCCCATGTCTTTGAGACGCAGAAACAATTTGAAAACATCCTCATCCCGTTCAGCGACGGAAAACGCCAATATCAAATCATCGCCAACCTCTCCCGAACCTACGAAAACAAATTGGAAATCCCCATGGCGATGGAAAAAAGCATCTCCCTCTCGGTCATCGACAACGCATGGAAAGAGCATCTGCGCGAAATGGACGACCTCCGGCAATCAGTCCAAAACGCCACCTACGAACAAAAAGACCCGCTGATTATCTATAAGTTAGAATCCTTCGGACTCTTCAAAACCTTGATACAGGAGATAAACCGAACCATCGCTACCTTCATCCTGCGCTGCGACATCCCCAACATCCAAACCGCCCCCGTGCGACAAATCAACAGAGCGCAAGCCAAACTCGAACGCAAAGACATGCTCACCCAAGCCCACAGCGACACCCAAGCACACCTCCGACCCAACCAACCCGTCAAAGTCGAAAAAACAGTAGGACGCAACGACCCCTGCCCATGCGGCAGCGGAAAGAAATTTAAACATTGTCACGGATAATCAACCTAAAAAAGGAAAGGTAAAAATTCATTAAAAAACCTCCAACATATTCAAAAACACAATGACAATCCCTATCGGAACGACGTAGCGGATAAGGAAATATATGATTTTGAAATAGCGTACTTTCAGAGTATTGGCATTGGAGAGTTCGTCGAAGACGGCGCTCCGTTTCATTTTCCATCCCACGAAGAGGGTGATGAAGAACGCGCCGATGGGCATTAAGAATATGGATGAAAACTTGTCGAAGAAGTCGAAGATGATGTTGCCGAAGATTTTAACATCGCCCATACAACCAAGTGATAGTGAACATAATGCGCCTAACACCGTTACCGCGCCGCCTGCCAGAAACACCGTTTTTTTGCGCGATATTTTCCACTCTTCCGTCGCGTAAGTGGTGATGACCTCCAACAATGAGATGGAAGAGGAGAGCGCCGCAATGATCAACACGGCAAAAAAGACGACGGCAAAGATGCGTCCAAAGGACATCTGTGCGAAAATCTGCGGTAAAACGGTGAACAGCAGTCCGGGACCCTTATCCGGCGCAAAGCCAAAGGAGAAAACCGCCGGAAAGATGACAAATCCCGCCAGCAGGGCAAATCCCAAGTCCATTCCGATGGTCATCAACGAGATTTTGAACAGATTTTCGCCCTTGCTCATATATGAACTGTAGGTTATCACCGCCCCCATCCCCAAACTGAGCGAAAACAGACCCTGTCCCAACGCATCCAACACCACCGCAGAGGTGAGTTGGGAAAAGTCGGGCTGTAACAGAAAACGCACGCCCGCACCCGCATTGGGAAGGCACAGCGCATAGGCCGCCAGAAAGAGAATCATCACAAAGAGTGTGGGCATCAATATCTTAGACCACTTCTCTATGCCGTTCTTGATGCCCATGATGATGATACCCATCGTCAATCCCAAAAATACTATATGGTAAATAACAGGTTCAACAGCCGATTGTGAAAAGGTCGAAAACAAAGTAGCCGCTCCCTCCTGCGCGGAGAAACCCGAAAAAACGGCTGCCACAAAATATTTTATCACCCATCCGCCGACCACGCTGTAAAACGACAGGATCACAAACGCCGCAACGACACCGGTAAGTCCCGTGAAAAACCATTTTGTACCGGGCGCCAACTTCCGAAAAGCGCCTATCGGGTTCGACTGCGAGCGCCGACCGATGACAAACTCCGACAGCATCAACGGCAAACACAAAATGACCATGAACAGAACATAAACCAGTATAAAAACAGCGCCGCCATTTTTTCCTGCCATGTACGGAAATTTCCAAAAATTGCCCAACCCCACCGCCGAGCCTACCAACGCCATCAAAGCGCCCAAACGAGAACCAAAACTATCACGCGACATATATTTATGATTTTTAGTGTGCAAAGATACATCTTTTTGGGTGTATGACAAATTGCAGAAAAATGAATGAATTTTGAGCGCCTCCGGTGTGGGGGCGCTTTTTTTAAATAATTGAATTCGGTTATTCTTTTTTTTGTACTTTTGCAAGGATATTATTACTTAATAATAAGCGGTGAAATTCAGAACATTATTTAGTCAGGCAACTTACATTATCATATTGATAATTACCATTTTAACGATGGCTTTTGTTGTGTATGTCAATCGGAAAATGCGCATTATGGCCGACGAGAACGAGCAACGGCACGCATGGCAGACGTTGGATAACACCATCAAACAGGCAAATTCTTTCTTCGACAGGAACGAAACGACCTGCGTCGAACTGTCGAAATTTGTCTCATTGTTGGAAAACGACACGACGCTTTTGTATCATTCGCTGACCCAATTATTGGAAAACAAGCCCGAACTGCGTGCAGCGTTCATCCATTTTTACGACTCCACCCAAAAACGCCCCTCCGTCTATCTGATGCGGGAGCAAAATCAGATCCGGCAAGCCGTATTCAACGACTATATCTCGGAGATGAGACAAAAATCCTTACAGGCGCTTTTTGAGCGAAGCAACATGTCGCCGTTTTGGGAAAATCCGGTCATCTCCATGATGGACAACCAAGCCTGTATCAACCTCTTCGTGCCATTTTCCGACCCGTCGAATCAACTGCAAGGCTTTGCCGGGCTCACCATGAGTTTGGCGTGGGTGGATGACATATTACGCTCATCATTAACCTATTACGAGAACGACGCTCACGCTTTCATGTTTATGCTGGCGCCCGACGGTTCTGCCGTCAGCGTTGCCGGAGATGTCGTCCGAAAAAACCAGAACCTGTTGGAAGAAACCCAATCCGTCAACAACGCCAACGCCCAACCTGTCAACGACGCCAACACCCAATCCGGCAACGACAACACCTTTATATCAATGCTTTACAACATGCGCAACGGGGAGACAGAAAGCATCAAACTACACAACACGCTTACCTCTACCGCCAACATGTTCTTTTATAAAAGTCTAACTAACAAAAGGTTATCTATTGCATTATCCTACTACAACAGCCAATCCATGGCGGCATGGAATCGTTTATTTATCCTTATCCTTGCCTTGCTGGTTTTCTTTTTCGGAATCATCACCTTATGGCTCTGGTGGTATTGGAAGAAAAGAGCGGAAATAGTTGAAAAAATGGGAGAAAGCATTGAATCCATTGAACGCGGTTCGGTAAGCGCCATTTTTCCATCTTCGTCACTACACCAAGACCTTCAGGAACTGTGCCTTAAAGTCAATAACATGCAAAGAGGTCTCATTGTAAGAAAGCAAGAATCCGAATCCAATGCACGCGCCAACGAACGCAGTAAATATGAAGTAGAACTTGCACAAAAAATCCGCCGTTACTTCTATTCTGCCGGTTTTCAGTTCTATTCCGGGGATTTAGCACATAAAATAAATCAATATGTGAAAAAAGATTATTTAACCGACAGCGTCGGAGGCGATTTTCACGACTATTTCAACATCTCGCCACAACGCATCTGTTTTGTTGTAGGCAATGTATCCCGTCCTAAAAAAGGCAACAGCAACATACAAACCGCCATGAACATCATATTGACCATGAACCTGATACGCTCACATTTCAAAGCATATTCCACGCTGGATCAATGCGTTTTTTATCTAAATAACGACCTGTATTCGCAATGCAACGGTAGTTTCACAGTCAACGCCTTTATTGGCATCATTGATTGTGAAACAGGGCGGTTGGAGACGGTCTGCGCCGGCGCGCCAACACCCTGTATAATTGCACACTGCAGCCTCTTTTTCTTCCCTGCACAAAATGGATTACCCCTCGCCTCACGACTCAATGAGGAGTATTCCGCCGACAAACGCGACCTTTCCGACGGAGATATGCTCATGGTTCATACCGAAGGCGTCCATTCAAGACAAAATGTCGACAACGACCAATACGGACAAGCCCGCCTGAGACAAACCATGTCCACTGTAAATATGGCAAGCCCCGACGTTTTTTTAGAAGATCTTTTCGAAAAAATTTCCGATTTCACAAAAAATCAACCCATGCAAGTAGATGACTATACACTCTTTGCCATCAAATATGAAGAAAAAACAAGATAAACGCATTTAAATTTTTAAAAATATAACAAAATGTACAAATTAAACCACCTGCAACCCAAGTTAGTATGGCAGTATTTCGAAGATATCTGCCAAATCCCGCATCCATCGAAAAAAGAGGAGCGCCTCGCCGCTTTCCTGATGGATTTTGCCAAAAAACACCAACTCGAAGCCCGTCAGGACAAAGCCGGCAACGTCATCATCAAAAAACCGGCATCCAAAGGATTCGAAAAGATGAAGACCGTCATTTTGCAAAGCCACATAGACATGGTTTGCGAAAAAAACGCCGACAAGAAGTTCGACTTCGACAACGACGCCATCCAGGTCGTCATTGATGGCGACTGGGTACGTGCTGACGGAACAACCTTAGGCGCCGACGACGGCATCGGCGTTGCCGCATCATTGGCATTATTAGCCGACAACACCATCCAACACGGAGCGCTCGAATGTCTCTTCACCGTGGACGAAGAAACCGGACTCACCGGCGCCTTCGCCTTGGAAGCAGGCTTTATGTCGGGCGACATCCTCATCAACCTCGACTCGGAAGACGAAGGCGAAATATTCATCGGATGCGCCGGCGGAGGCGACACCGAAGCCACCTTCTCCTATGAAAACGAACCCGTCCCGTCCGACGTCATCGCCTACACCATCTGGGTCAAAGGACTGACCGGCGGACACTCCGGCGACGAAATCCACAAAGGACGCGGCAACTCCATCAAAATACTCAACCGCTTCCTCTTCGAGGCAAACAAACTCTCCATGCGCCTTGCCGAAATCGGCGGTGGAAACATGCGCAACGCCATCCCGCGCGAAGCCTGCGCCACCATCGTCATCCCCAAAAAACACGACGGAAAATGGAATGCCGGCTTCCAAAAACTGCGCAACGAAATCGCCGACGAACTATCCGTCCAGGAACCCGGCTTCAACGCACTGTTGGAAAAAACAACGCTCCCGCAAACCGTCATTGACGCCCAAACACAACAACATCTGCTCCTTTCGCTCTACGCCTGTCCGCACGGCGTCATCGCCATGAGCGCTAAAATGCCCGGATTGGTCGAGACATCCACCAACTTAGCCAGTGTCAAAATGAACGCCAAGAAACAGACCATCACCGTAGCCACCAGCCAGCGCAGTTCCGTCGAAAGCAGCAAAAAAGATGTGATGAACATGGTGGAAACCGTATTCACAGCAGCACAGGCAAAGGTAAAACACGGCAACGGCTATCCGGGATGGAACCCGAACCCCAACTCCCAAATATTAAAAATAGCGGTCGAAGCGTATAAAAAACTCTTCGGAAAAGCCCCCGTAGTACGTGCCATCCACGCAGGATTGGAATGTGGACTGTTCTTGGAAAAATATCCCCACTTGGATATGATTTCCTACGGACCAACACTACGTTTAGTGCATACCCCCGAAGAAAAAATCGAAATCGCTACCGTAGATAAATTCTGGAAACATACCTTGGAGATATTGAAAAATATCCCTTCGGTTGAAAACCGTTAGCAAAACTTTCGTCCAATCAACGAGAGAAAATGCTGTACCGTTTCATTGCTCTCGTCCCATTCGCATTGATTTTTTAGTTGGGCGAGGTATTGTTCAGCCTGTTCCATGCTTTTGCATCCGTTTAAGGCGTTGATATAGCGGTTGTAGGCGTCGAAGTCGTTGTTAAACAACTCTTTGATAAAGATAAAACGGTCGTTCATGGCGATAGAACGTTTCAGGTCGGTAATCTTCGCCTGCGACATCTTCGACAACAGCGATTTGTCTTCGGGGGCGGTGGGCTTTTCCGATTCCTTTTCTAAAAACTTGTCCACTAGGCTTTTATAGTCAACGTTCAATGGTTTTTTTTGTGGAACTTTCTGTTCAATCGGCGGTTGCTGAGTGTATAATACGTCCGGCTGTTCGTCATTGCGAACGGAATCGTCATTGCGAACGGAGTGAAGCAATCCGGAAACATTACGCTCTGAGCCGTCATTGCGGTCATTGAGCGCAGTCGAAATGCCCGCACGGTTTTCGTCATTGCGAACGGAGTGAAGCAATCCGGAAACATTACGCTCTGAGCCGTCATTGCGGTCATTGAGCGCAGTCGAAATGCCCGCACAGTTTTCGTCATTGCGAACGGAGTGAAGCAATTCGGAAACATTACGCTCTGAGCCGTCATTGCGGGCTTGACCCGCAATCTCCTCTCTTTCAACGTTATTTCCGGGAATTTCTGCATTTGCCACTTTCGTGGGGACAGGAGCATCCGTAGTCTCTTCAAACAAAAGAAAGTACGTCTCCGCCATTTTCGTCTTTATAATATCCCGCTCGATAGCCGAAAGGGAAATCTGTTTCAATTCGTTTCGTAACTCGTTGATTTTTTTAATGATGCCGTAAAAGTCCATAAGCGCAACTTGTCAAAGATTTTTATTTTAACGAGGAAAAACGCGAAAAATTATTTTTCACTTTGGTATTATGAATATTCGTACCTTTGCCTCCAATGTAATAACATCTTTTATGTTACCATAGTTATACATTTTAAAAAATCACTCTGCAACTTAAAATTTTCACTCCACCGCCATCTCAACTCCCTTAGCATCGGGTATGTTATGGTAACTCCATTTGTGTTTCACAGTTTTATTTTGGATGAGGGTAACGCCCGGGTTGGAGCGGTTCATCATTTTCAGTTCTGTTCCGTCGCCGGTATAGACGGGAAACTCTATATCGTGTTCATTGACAAAGATTTCTATTTTTTGCGGCTCTTCGTCAACGAGCATGACAAAGTTATATCCGTTGTTGGTGGCGTCGTGGTAGAGTTGGGTCAGTTTCGGCAAGGCTCCGCTGTGCCAGCGTTCTATGTCGTAAGCGGTAGCGATAAATGTGGGATTGTCCACTTCCAAATAATCGCCCGTAACGTCGTCG
Organism: Bacteroidales bacterium; assembly: GCA_009777825.1. GTDB lineage: Bacteria > Bacteroidota > Bacteroidia > Bacteroidales > WRLA01 > WRLA01. The sequence goes on along the minus strand of WRLA01000023.1, from coordinate 14,701 downwards.
CCTGCGTCGTTGATGATGCGGAGGTTGTGCGGTTTCGGGTTGGGGTCAATGTCGCGCCGCGAGACGATAGTCCATGTCGCATTCCATGCAGAATCAGAGAGTTGCGCGCTGATGTCGTCGTAGGGGAATTCTTTTCTCTCGCCGGTTTCCTGGTTTTCGCATGTGAAAAAGAAGGTTACGGGCAGACGCTCTTCCATCACCGTTTTACTGCCCACTTTCCACGGTAAAAAGTCCATGATGGGAAGATGGTAGTAGGTATAAATCTCAACGCCCAAGGTCATCACCATGATAAAGCCGCCGAGGGCGAATTGTGCCATGCCGGAGAGGCGTGTTCGTACATATTTGAAATTGAACAATATAGCCAACAGGACGGTGTCTATAACTAAGTTTTTATAAAACGTTTGCCAGTTGGACATGATGATAAAATCGCCGAAACATCCGCAGTCGGAGACGGGATTGTTGAGGGCGTCCAAAAAGGTAAGCACGGTATAACCTGCCATCATCAGGGTAATGATGGCAAAGGTAAATTTGGGTTTGATGTTCAGTATCGCAAAGAATCCCAGCGCAAACTCAACGGTAATCATCAAGATAGCGACGGCGGGAACCAAGGGCATCGCCCATTCCGTTCCGTACGCGACCATATATTCTTCCATTTTGAAAACGGTACCCATCGGGTCAACCGCCTTGACAAATCCGCTGAAGATGAACAACGCCCCGATTAACACACGGGAGAGCGTGATGGCGGCGGGTGAAAAATATTTTCTAAATATGACGGAATACAAGAGGTTGAGTATGAGCAATACTAAGAACGCCCACATCAATCCTTCCACAAAATAAACAGCCACAGCCGATAGCAACGCAACGGCGATGATTAACCATCCGATAAAATCTTTTTTATTCTTTTTCATGTTTCGATATATTTTTATTAATTTTCGTTACTCATTTGAATCAGGGCAAAGACGGCATAGTTGATGATGTCGAAATAGTTGGCGTCCAATCCTTCGGAGGCGATGGTTTTGCCGTCGTTGTCTTCTATTTGTTTGATACGCAGCAGTTTCATCAGGATGATGTCGTCCAACGAACTGATGCGCATACTGCGCCATGCCTCGTCGTAGTCGTGGTTTTTATCTTCCATCAGCGCTTTGGCTTGCAGGAAGTAGCGGGTGTAGAGCGCTTCGGCTTGCTCGGCGGGGATGGAGAAGTTGAGCGACGACTCTAACTCCAACTGTATCAGCGCCATCACGGCATAGTTGGCAATGCCGAGAAATTCGGAACGGATGCCTTCCGCGATTTTTTGCGTCCCCTGTTGCTGTATGTGGCGTATGCGGGAGGCTTTAATAAAAATCTGGTCGGTGATGGATGACGGACGCAAAATGCGCCACGCCGTCCCGTAGTCCTTCATCTTGTCGAGAAAAACCTTTTTACACGCTGCAATCACCGCATCGTATTGTGCCGAAGTATCAAAAATATTCATAACTTTGCAAACCCGTTTTAATTATAGACAGATAAAAAGCGAAAATCTAACATCAAATTTTTTGCAAAAATAATGAAAATATTGGAAATGCCAACCATCATGGGCATATTAAATGTTACGCCGGACTCTTTTTACGACGGCGGACGTTTTGTCAGCGACAAGGCATGGCTCGCACAGGCGGAAAAAATGCTTTCGGAAGGCGCTGATATTGTGGATGTTGGAGGATTTTCTTCCCGTCCCGGTTATGATTTTGTGAGCGAAAACGAAGAGTTGCAGCGCGTACTTCCTGTAGTTGTCGGACTGAAACAGCGTTTTCCGGATGTAAAAATCTCCGTTGACACTTTCCGCGCAAAAGTGGCGCAGGAGTGCATCCACGCAGGAGCAAACATCATTAACGACATTTCCGGCGGGAATATTGAACCGGAGATTTGGAATGTTATCGCTGAAAATCAGCATGTTATATATGTTTTGATGCACGGGGTGGAGAGTTTGGAGACGTTGCATCGAGGTGAATGTCTCGAAAGTCAATTTTTTTTACCACAAAGGTTCACAAAGGATTTTCACAAAGAACACAAAGTATTGTCAAACAGCACGTTATCATTGTGTTCCTTTGTGTGTACTTCGTGCTCTTTGTGGTTAAAAAGACTTTTAAGGCAACCTCCCTGTCCTGAGGAACCTCTCGCACCACACAATCTCGTCAAACACTTTTTTCAAACAAAGTTAATCCAATTACAGACTAAAGGCATTGACAATCAGCGCATCATCCTCGACCCCGGTTTCGGGTTCGGGAAAACCATCCCTCAAAACTATCAACTCTTACGAAATTTGCGTACTTTTGCCGACATGGGACCGGTGCTGGCGGGATTGTCGCGCAAAACCATGATTTGGAAGGTTTTAGAGATAACGCCCGAAGAATCTCTGCACGGGACAATGATTTTGAACATGTTGGCGTTATTAAACGGGGCGACTTATCTGAGAGTGCACGACGTGAAGGAGGCAGTCGCAACGGCAAGATTATACAAGGAATACGAAAGTTCCGGTTTGACGAACGAAAATTTTTACTAAGATGACGATACTTTTTTTAGAAACTATACGGACTTTTTCACAATCCATCCGGATTAGGGATGTCATAGACCTCCTGCTGGTGGCGGCGTTGATATTTGAGATGTTTTTCCTGATGCGCAAGACGGTGGGCATCAGGATTTTGATAGGTTTCATCCTCATGTATTTTCTGTGGCGGGCTGTGGTGGCGTTGGACATGCTGCTGCTGTCGAAGATTTTGGGAGCGTTCATGGGCGTTGGAGCCATCGCCTTGGTCATCGTTTTTCAACCCGAAATACGGCAAATTCTCCTGATGCTGGGCAACGTGAAGATGTTTGAACGCGTTGGCAAGGGGAAGTGGTCGTTTATCCGGCTGAACCTTGTCAACGACAAACTCAACATTGACGCCATCGTGATGGCATGTAAAAAGATGAGCAGCGAGAAAACGGGCGCACTCATTGTCATCGCCCGCTACAACGAATTGGAACAGGTGATGAAAACCGGCATCGCCGTTGACGCCACCGTGAACGAACAACTTCTCGAAAGTATCTTCTTCAAAAACAGTCCTTTACACGACGGCGCCGTGATCATTTCGCACAACAGGATTGCTACGGCGAAGGCTATCCTGCCCGTCTCGTCCAACAGAAAAATCCCCACCCACTTCGGACTGCGCCACCGCTCAGCCCTCGGAATGTCCGAAAACACCGACGCCATCATCGTCGTCGTCTCCGAAGAAACCGGTAAAATTTCCCTCTTCCACCGTACCAACATCATCCAAAACCTCTCGTCGGCTCAATTAGGAGAATATCTTAGAAATAAATTTGAACCTAAAAACGTAAAGAAATGATGTTCTCCGTAGAAAGAGGCTGTCTTAAAAGTCAAAAAAAATTAAACGCAAAGGCGCAAAGATTTTTCGCAAAGTACGCAAGTGATTGATAATAAAATGCTTACTCTTTGCGCCCTTTGCATTTTCTTTGCGCCTTTTATATAACAAATTCCTATTTGTTTGAAAATAAGGGAATAAGGGATATTTGCGGGGGACTTAGTAGCCGAATATGAAACCCCATATCCCTTATTCCCTTATTTTTCCCCTATCTCAATCATCTTGTTATTCAATCTTTTCATTTTACAACGGAAAATACCCACTTTGTGGTAAGGAATTTTGACTTTTGAGACAGCCTCAATATATCGGCATCTTTCAATATTGCGTACCTAACGGCACGCTGTATCAAGGATTTTATCCGTTTTCTACCAATATTATCCCCTATTCCCACTCATTCAAAAACTCCCCTTTCCCTTCCCGTATCAGCGTCGGCGTGCCGTCTGTGCAGTCAATTATGGTAGAAGGCACGTTGTCGCCGTAGCCGCCGTGGATGACGATGTCCACCATATCGCCGAAGCGCTCGTAGATGAGTTCCGGGTCGGTGATATATTCGTCAATGGTATCGTCAATTTTGACGGAGGTGGAGACGATGGGATTGCCCAACTCCCGGACAATAGATTGTGTAATAAGATTATCCGGCACCCGGATTCCGATGGAACTGCGTTTGTTATGGAAAATCTTGGGGACGTTGTTGTTCGCCTCCAAGATAAAGGTATAGGGACCGGGCAACGCTTTTTTCATGATGCGATAGACGCTGTTGTTGATGGGGCGCGTGTAGTCGGAGAGCGAACTCAGGTCGCAGCAGATGATGGAAAACCGTTCGGTTTTTAGATTTTTCCCTTTCAGGGCGGCGATGCGCTCGATGACTTTGTATTTGGTGATATCGCAACCGATACCATAAATCGTATCCGTCGGGTAGATGACGATGCCGCCTTGCCGCAAGCAGTCGGCTACTTGGCGCACTTTGCGCTCTTCGGGGGTACTTGGATGGATGTATAATAACATAATTACCTGCTCATCAGTTTCGCCTCTTCAATAGTTACATCCGTATTTTCGGGGATAAAGGCTATCCACGTCAATCCGTTGGTGGCGCCTTTTATTTCGGCGCAGTAGTAGATGTCGTCGAGACCATATACTAAAGTTACGACGGTTGTGCCGTATTCATTGCCGGAGCGTCCCCAGCGCAAGAAGACGTTGACGTTGTTTTCGTAATTCCCTGATATTTTGAACAGAATGTATGCCGTTCCTTTTATCTCGGTGGGTTTGATGTCTAACTCTATTGTTCCGCGACGGTTCGACGTCAGGCTCATAGGTTCTTCCAACAGCGTTTTTTCTGTTCCCGCCTCTAATGTGGCGACGATAGATTTTATCTTGTTGCGCGTGGATTCGCCCTCTTCGGGGTACCAGTAGTAGGCGTTGCCGAAGGCACGCATGGCGGCGTCGTAGGTGCTGGTCTTCACGGCGTCTTCTCCGCGTTGCAGGCTCTCTTGTGCTAACTGACGGCGTTTTTCCGGCGTATATTCCATGTTGCGCTCGGCGTCGGAGATCTTTTTACGCGGATACATCTCGTCGGGTTGCTGACGCATGGCGGCGCGGTAGGCGGTGATGGCGTCACGGTATTTCTCGATAGCAAAGGCGGCGTCGCCCTCGGCGATGAGACGCGCATATTCCGACTTTGCGAAAGCGGCATCGTCAATGATTTTCTGTAACTCGGCTATCTTCTTGACGGCGTAGTCGTCGTTGGGTTTGTAGTTCAATGCGCTGTTTAAGGTGTTGATGGCTGCCTGATAATTTTTCTCGTTGATGAAAACGTTGGCTTCGGTTACTTTTTCACGGTAGATACGGGCGTTCTCCGCTGCTTTTTCGGCGTCTAAGGCGATGTCTGCCAATATCTTGTCAATGGCTGTGATTTTTTGAACGGGATAGGTCTCTTCCGGCAAGATCGTCGCCGCTTGCTGGAACGTCGTTTTTGCCGACTGCCACTCCTCTTTCTGGAAGAGGTCATCGCCTTTGGCAATCAGGTCGTTGTAACTCTTTTGCGTGGCGGCGATTTTTTCCAATTCCTGAGTCGCCAGAGCAATTTGTTGTTGCGGATAATTTTCATTGGGTTTCAACTCCAACGCCTGACGATATAATGAAACAGATTCTTCCCACTGCGACGCCTTAAAAGCATTGTCGGCTTGGGTTAACGCCGATTGATAGTTTGCCTCCAAAGCCTGTTCCGCCGCAAGTTTTTCCTGTGCGATGCGTAGTTGCTCGTTGCACAATTCGATTTGCGCCTGAGGATACGATTCGGATTCTTTTATGGATAATGCGGCTTCGTAGGCTGTTTTTGCTTCTTCCCATTTACTCGACCGGAACAGGTTATCGGCTGTAGCAATACCATTATTATACGCAACGTCCCTGTCTGCCAATGCTTTTATCTCTGCATTTGCTAATTCTATCTGCTGCTTCGGATAGGTCTCAGCCGGTTTTATCTTCGACGCCGACTGGTAGGCTGTGATGGCGTCCGTCCATTTTTCCTGCGAAAAGAGCGCATCGGCGGCTTCTATCGCTGCTGTGTATGAGGAGTTTATCTCTGCGATGATTCCAAGTTCGGCGTTGGCTTTGTCAATCTGTTGCTGCGGGTAGGATTCTTCGGGTTTCAATACCAACGCTTCCTGATATTTTACGATGGACTCGCTCCAACTCTTTGATTTAAACAGGGCATCGCCTTCCGTGATGGCTGCTTTGTAATTGCTTTCCAACTGTGCCAGGTCGCCGATTTTTGCCTTGGCGATGGCAATTTGGTCGGTGGGATAGGTATCGTCCGGTTTTATCTTGAGGGCGGCTTGGTAGGCGGGGATGGATTCGTTCCACTTTTGAGCGTTAAAAAGGTCATCGGCGACAGCGAGAGATTCGCCGTACCGTTTGTTGAGGTCGGCTTTTTCGATTTGCTGTTTCGGATAGGCTTCGGATGGTTTTATCTTCGACGCCGACTGATAGGCTGCGATGGCGTCCGTCCATTTTTCCTGCGAGAAGAGCGCATCGGCGGCTTCTATCGCTGCTGTGTATGAGGAGTTTACCTCTGCAATGGTTCCCAATTCGGCGTTGGCTTTGTCAATCTGTTGCTGCGGATAGGATTCTTCGGGTTTCAACGCCAACGCTTCCTGATATTTTACGATGGATTCGCTCCAACTCTTCGATTTAAACAAGGCGTCGCCTTCGGTGATGGCGGCTTTGTAGTTGTTTTCCAACTGTGCCAGGTCGCCGATTTTGGCTTTGGCGATGGCGATTTGGTCGGTGGGATAGGTCTCGTCCGGTTTTATCTTCAGGGTGGCTTGGTAGGCGGGGATGGATTCGTTCCACTTTTGAGCGTTAAAGAGTTCATCGGCGATGGTGATGGATTCGCCGTACCGTTTGTTGAGGTCGGCTTTTTCTATCTGCTGCTTCGGATAGGTCTCAGTCGGTTTTATTTTCGATGCCGACTGATAGGCGGTGATGGCATCTGTCCATTTTTCCTGTGAGAACAGCGCATCGGCGGCTTCTATCGCTGCTGTGTATGAGGAGTTTACCTCTGCAATGGCTCCTAATTCGGCATTGGCTTTGTCAATCTGCTGTTGCGGGTAGGATTCTTCGGGTTTCAATGCCAACGCTTCCTGATATTTTACGATGGATTCACTCCAACTCTTTGATTTAAACAGGGCGTCGCCTTCGGCAATAGCGGTTTTGTAGTTGCTTTCCAACTGTGCCAAGTCACCGATTTTGGCTTTGGCGATGGCGATTTGGTCGGTAGGATAGGTCTCGTCCGGTTTTATCTTGAGGGCGGCTTGATAGGCGGGGATGGATTCGTTCCACTTTTGAGCGTTAAACAGTTCATCAGCGATGGCAAGGGATTCGCCGTAGCGTTTGTTGAGGTCGGCTTTTTCTATCTGCTGTTTCGGATAAGTCTCAGCCGGTTTTATCTTCGATGCCGACTGGTAGGCTGCGATGGCGTCCGTCCATTTTTCCTGTGAGAACAGCGCATCGGCGACTTCTATCGCTGCTATGTATGAGGAGTTTACCTCTGCGATGGTTCCCAGTTCGGCGTTGGCTTTGTCAATCTGTTGCTGTGGGTAGGATTCTTCGGGTTTCAACGCCAATGCTTCCTGATATTTTACGATGGATTCGCTCCAACTCTTTGATTTAAATAGGGCGTCGCCTTCGGCAATGGCGGCTTTGTAGGCGCTTTCCAACTGTGCTAAGTCGCCGATTTTGTTAATCTGTGCAATGCGTTCTTTCGGAAAAGCCTCGTCGGGGAGGACGTCGAGCGCATTTTGATATTCGTTCTTGGCTTCGGGATAGCGTTTGTTGTCGAAATGGGCATTTGCCTTGTCTATAAATCCGTTGTATGCTAACTGTTTAGATTCATTTTCACCGATCAGACGCCTTATCTCCTGTAAACGTTCTTTGGAGTGTTCGTGTGAAGAGAGGATGTCGAGCGCTTCATTATATTTCTTCGTCGCCAGCGTATAGTTCTGATTGTCAAACGCTTGGTCGGCAGCCCGTACCACCACTTCCAACTCTGCGGCAAGCGCCGCTTCGCCATGGATGATGTTGTCTATCTGTTCGATTTTCTGTTTGGGATAGGGTTGGTCGGGTTTCAACTGTACAGCGGCTTGATAGGCTGTTTTCGCCTCTTCGAGTTCGTTTTGTCGGTAGAGCGCATCGCCTGCCGTGATTTGTCTTTTATACTCACTGTCAATGTCTTGCACTTTCGTTTTCACGGCGGCAATCTTTTCTTTTGCGACGGCGCTGTTGGGCATCAGTTTGAGGGCGGCTTCGTATTCTGTTTTGGCATCGGCGTACTTCTCGGATGTGAAAAAACGGTCGCCGTTAGCAATTAATTCGTCGAATTGCCGTAACAGTTCGGCTTGGTCGGATAGCGTCTTATTGACTTCTGCCAATTTTTCGATAGCCCATACCTCGCTGGGTTTCAACGTCAAAGCGTATTCGAGCCGCTCTTTTGCCTTTGGGAGGTCGGAGGCGTTCAACGCCTGACGGACTTCCGAAACGGCGAGGTTATATTTTTTGTTCAACGCTTCCGTCTCGGCTATTTTGCTGTCAATGGTGGCGAGTTGCTGCTGAATATGAGCGGTGTTTTGTAAGCGCGCGGCGTATTGATACGCAGCCTTCGCACTCTCATAATCCTGTAGCGCGTAAACACTGTCCGCAAAATTAAGCGCCTTCCGAAAGGTCTCTTCGTCGCTATTTTGCTGTGCCGCCGCCGAAAAAATGGTTAATAAAAAGAAAATAACGGAGAAATTTCCGATGAGTATGTTCCTATTGACAAATTGCATTCTAATACTATTTCTATTTAATCAGTTCTTTACAGAGTTCAATTCAACTTAACAGAAACGTAGAGAATAATGGAAAATTGTGTGTGGGAAAATTCGGATGGAGAATGTGTCATACGGAGCATGATAAATCATCCGACGGACTTTTTACATGGCTCCATTGACAATTGCCATCTTTTCAGAAAAGAAATGGAAAAAAGCGAAAAAAAGTTTTACAGATTTAAAAAAAATGTTGTACCTTTGTCGCCGTTTTTATGCGTTGCGTGTTCGGGGCGTTTTGAGAAACAAAAAAATATACAAAATGCGCAACAAGGAGAAATAGTATAAATTCTTAATAAAGAATGATTTACATAGAAAATGCGTATAAAAATTTGGAAGATAATCGCGTGGGGACATGCGTATATTTAGGAGTTATGTGCAAGCGGCGGACAGCGCAGTGGGACACCGAAACAGCGAAAAAATGAAAAACAGGACGGACGATTGTAAAGAAAATTGTATTTTTGCGAAAATTATTAAAGTATCATAAAAAGAAAATTATTTATAATGTTACAAAACAATAATTATAACGATAACGACTATATAAAACTTCAACCAGAAGTTAAAAAAGCGATTGAATCTCATATTTATTCGGCGATTTCCTCTGCCAAGTCTCGTAAGCATCATTTTACTTCCGAAGAAAAACTTACAGGTGCAATTTTCTCTCTTTTGATAAAAGACGAAACAAAAATTGAAATAAATATTGACGGTAAAATTGAAATATGGACATATTCAATCATATTTAAAGAAACTCGAGGAAATTGTAAAAATGCACCTGAAACAACGTTAGGGACAGACGGAATTATTGAACTGATTGTTAATGAAAATGGTAGAGAAAAGAAAAAATCACTTTTAGTCCAAGCAAAAATGGATTGGAAAACAAAAAATTCTGAATTATATCTTCAATGTTTTAAAATGGTGCCATTTTTTGGTTCTGCCATTGTTGTGAATTACACAGATGAAGGTTTTGAAACTTTTGGAGCAGATGATGTATTTTTCAATCAAGGAAGGAAACCAGAAGAAAAAAAACAATTTGAAGATATTTTAGCCAATGATTTTTTAGATTGTAAGATTGGTGCAGTCGGTATGTATTACGAATTTGATTTTCAAAAAAGAAATACCAAAGGAAAACGAAATGATAACGGAAGATTATATTATCCCGATTCAAATGATAAAAAAGTTTTTATAGACTTTAACACAAAAGACAAACTTGAAATTAACATAAAAAAGGAAGAAAATTACAAAAAAATTACTACTGAAGAAGCCTATTGTCATAGATTGCGAAATGATTTAGATTCTCTTGAACGTTCTCGAGTCGAAGAAACAGAAGCAAAAGAGTTACGAAAGGAAATCTACAAAATTTATAGTTTACAAAATCACAAGTTTCTACAAGAAAATCAAAAAAAACTTCTTGAGAAAATGCTTGAAGATTACGAAATAAAATTTTATCAGAATAGATTCAATGACTTGTCTCCCGATTTCCATTCCTACTCAATAAAAAACAAAGATGAGTTAAATAGAAGAAAGGAAAAATTTGATGAAATTTTCAAGGAAAGTGATTATCAATGGTTTTCAGAATCAGGGAAAAATGTTATAGCCGAAATGAAAAGAAAATTTGATGAACAATATGAATTAAAAAAATCTAAACTCGAAATCGAGCCTATGAAAAGTGGATTATATGAGTTTAAGCAATTTTATGAAAATTTTCAGTCGTTATTTTCGAAAGCCTCATTACCCTTGGAACAAAAGAATATTTTTGAAAAAGTGGCTGAAATAATGCCTGATAGAATTGATTCAATTCAGAATAGAAAGGAGTTAATAAAAATAAAAAGAGAAGTACTTGCATCTATTCATCCAGATAAATATAAAACATCTTCAGAAAAAGAAATTTGTGAAGAATTGTCAAAAAAGTTTAATAGTTTGTTCTCAAAATAAGACAATTAAATATTTGTATATGAATTATATGCCAGCACATAACGGGCGTAGCCGTTGCACAACCCCGATAATTTTCTAAAGGTTCTCGCCCCATTCCCAATCTCGACCTCACCTTGCCTATTCTGCACGGGCGATTATTTTTTGTTTCGGGATTTCCGATAGCCAAAGAAGATGGCTATAATCGGCGAAAACGAGGCGAAATGGCAGCAAAAAAGAGAAAAAACGGGCGGAAAAAGTTGTTTTAGCGACTATGGTCATGGCTATCGTCTTGGCTATTGTTGTTCGCCGGATGAATTTCATGTATTTTTTCAGATTGTAGGTTAGAGATGCCATTAGTACGTGCTTGTTGGCAAGTTCAATGCCTCGTGTATTGACACGTTTCATATTCAGGAAATTGATAAGCGTTCCCAGTACCGGCTCGACAGTTGCTGAGCGCAGTCGCGACATTCGTTGCGCATAAGTTTTATTTTCAGTTAGTTTCTTGTGCATGCGGTCGTAATACTCTTTGTGAATGCTGTGGGATAGTTTTTTAAACTTCGTTTTTTCACCGCAACATTCCTTTCGTAGCGGGCAGTTCTTGCAAACACTTTCGCTGCTACGATATTGCTTTGTATGATAAAGATACAAAAAAAATCAATACGAAATGACAATTTTCAAGTATAATATAAAATTTTTTTTCTACCTTTGCCGAGTTGTGCAACAGGCACGAGCGGTTTCACGCAAGCGGGGGTGTATGCCCGCAGAAACATTTGTGCGGATTTGCAAGTGTATCTCCCGCCCGAACTTTTGTGGAACCCCCTCCTGCGTGAAGCCGCCAGCACGTTAAGCGTCAGCGGGGGACAGCACAGTGGACAAAGACGCGATAAATGACGAAAAAGAAACAGAAAGAAAGTTAATGAACAATATAAATTAAATCGAAAAATATGAAATATGATGTGTTTATAAGCCATTCTAGTAAAGATAAAGAATTTGTACGTAAACTAGCTAAAGACTTACAACGTAATGGAATAGAAGTTTGGCTTGACGAATGGACTCTTAAAATAGGAGATTCTTTTGCAGAGTCGATATTGGTCAACAACAAGATTGTTGATACCAAGAAAATGATTTTAACGAAATAATTTTTTACCTTTGCGATATATTTTAAAAGTTAAAATCATGAAAAAAGTATCTATTTTATTCACATTCTGCATTGTATTTAGCCTTAATATAATAGCCAACGAAGTAATTAAGATAACATGGGCAGGTGGCGGCGGTATTCAGAAACTTTTCGTTATTACGGCTACGTACAATAAAGATTATACCATTGACTGGGGAGACGGAACTGTTGAAACAAAAAAAGGGACAGGAGGAGAACAAATTATAACCTATTACTACGATAGCTTTGATTCTTTTCAGGTAACCATTGCAGGAAATAGTACTGATTGTTTATTTACAGGGCTTGGATGTGGTGGAAACAGAGTAAGCGATTTAGACCTGAGTAAATGTACGGCATTAACGTTTTTAAGTTGCAAAATGAATCAATTAAGCGCTTTAGATGTGAGCAACTGCACTGCATTAAAAGAATTAACTTGTTTTGATAACAGGCTAAGCAGTTTAGATTTGAGTGCGAATACTGCATTAACGCACGTGTGGTGTTTCGAGAATCGGCTAAGTAGTTTGGATGTGAGTGGCTGTACTGCGTTAATACAGTTAAGCTGTAGCGACAATCAATTAAGCAATTTGGATTTGAGCGCTAATATTGTATTGGAAACACTAGGCTGTGCCAACAACCGGTTAAGCAGTTTGGATTTCGGCAACAACCTGCATTTAACAGGGTTCGCTTGTGAAAATAATCAAATAACCAATTTAGACCTAAGCAGCAATCCGCTAATAGATAGGGTAGATTGTTACAACAATCGTCTTCCCTTGTCCGATTTGTATAAGATTTCCAAAAAAATAAGCGATCCGTTTTACAGATTTTTAGGGACACAAACATTAACTGTTCAAACAATATTGCCGGGGTCTTCGGTCGATTTTTCCGAACAAGCGGAATTTGATGGTATAGCGACTGTTTTTGAAGTGCAAAAAGATGGTTTTCCTGCAACAATAGATGTTGATTATACTATTACTGCCGGCATCATCACCTTTAATCACGATGGCAATTACACTGTAACCATGACCAATAGTGCAATAGTCGCCAATGCGTACTACCCAGCCAAAGTGATAGCAGCGTTTATAGTCGGTGAAGTCGGCATAACAGATGTAAACCAAGTGCCTGAAGTCCTGATATATCCTAATCCGACGACCAATGTGGTTTACATAAAAGCCGAAAAAGAGCTTATACCGGAAGTAAAACTATACTCAACAGACGGCAGGCTGCTACAAGTTGTTCGTAGTGTAGAAATAGACCTGTCGGGATATGCTGCGGGCGTTTATTATTTACGGGTTGAGGAAAAAATAATGAAATTAATTAAAAAATAATCAGATGAAAAAACATTTTATTTTAACAGTTTTGGCAGGGTTGTTCATGTTTCCTGCCTTTGCCCAGCCACCGGACGAAGATAGGGGCATTAATCCCGGAATAGGGACACAACAATCGTATCGTCCCGAACACCCGCTTGTTGATAAGCACTGGGAGTTGGTTTGGAACGACGAATTTTCAAATTTGAATAATTGGTATAGTTATGATCATGTTCACAACATAGATAATGATATTTGTGTACTTTTGACAAAAAACGTTTCCGTAAATAATGGGAATTTGGTTATTCAAGCCGAACGAGAAAATTATATTTTTAATGGGAAACTTTATAAATACACTAGCGGTTCTGTTACCAATTATAATTCTGGAATGCGTTTCGGATATATTGAAGCCCGTATAAAATTACCCTACGGAAAAGGTTTATGGCCGGCATTTTGGACGTACCAATACGCTACAAATCCTTCTAATGAAGCAGAAATAGATATCTTTGAGATGTTAGGTCATTTACCACCGAATACAATGACAACAAATTTGCACACATGTTATAGAAAATATAATCCAAATTGTATTGAAAACTATTATAAAGAAATAGTGCTACCGTATAATTACACGGATTGGCTTACGTATGCCATAGAATGGACGCCGACTAAATTTATTTGGTATGTGAACGGGGTTGCGGTAAGAAATTTTCCCAATCCCGAAATAGTTGATTCTGTGAGGATTATTTTAGGCATGGGAATGGAGTATGATGCTCATTATCAGCCTGATAGTACTACTCCATTTCCCGTCCAAATGTTGGTTGATTATGTTAAAGTTTATAAATTAAAATGCGGAAATGAAGTCATTAATTTTTCGATGTACAATTTTGATAACTACGATAACAATACGGTCAAAAAGAGCATTACCATAGGCGGAAACGGAGCTTCCAATACCATTGCTAATGGAAAAAATGTTGTTATGCGTGCCCAAGAATTTATTGAAATCAAAGGCGAGTTTACAGTATCACTTGGCGCTTCACTTTATTTGGATGCTGATTTTTGTGAGGATTCCGGCGGAATGTATGATTGATAAAAATAAAAATATGGCAAACACAGCGTGCAATAACTAAGTTTTCGTTGCGTGCGTAGCACGAACAATGAAAACGCAGTTGAACGAAACCGGTGTGCAAATTGACGGTTTTTCTTATTATGGGGATTGCGATGGGAGCGGGGTGTTTTTTGATGTTTTTTTTCGTTGATCTGACTGTGTTTTATCGAGCGGTTTGGGTTTTTTTTGAAGTTTTTTTGAGGTTTTCGTGAGGTTTTTCGTTCAAACACATTTCGATATAGATTCCGTTGATAGATTTTTTTGTTTGTGGGCAAAACTCAACCCGAAAAAGTGACAGCGGACATCTCTCCAATATAACGCTTTACGAAGCAAAAAACTGTACAGAATGCCCCCTTAAATGTCTATGCCACAATGCAAAAGGCAATCGTCAAATAGAAGTCAACCACAAACTCAACCAATACCGGAAACATGCACGAGAGTTACTGAATTCACCCGGGGGGCGGTATCACCGA
>WRLA01000022.1 GCA_009777825.1 Bacteroidales bacterium | reverse complement strand
AAAAACCGAAAAGAAGACCATTCGCTTGTTGGGTAAAATCACAGAGACGGAGGGGTTTGTGCCTTTTTCAAAAGATGAACTGCGGCGTAAAAGCGAAGAGTTGCCGAAGGTTGATGTTCCGGAGAATGAACAACATTTTGTTTTAATGGATTCCACGCATGCGTTGAAAGATATTATCGAGTTCTCCAAAGCAATCTGCAAAATAAAAATCAGACAGGTATGGTACCAAGCCGAAGTAACCCAAAAATCTCAAAAACTCTTCGCTAAAATTGGGATAGACTACCTAACTTGAGCGGAGTTATGGATTATTGTTCTAATAATCAATGAAATACGAAGAAATGAAATTACCTAAGCAGGAAAAAAAACGGAAAGCAATTACGGTCTTAACGCAACAATTAGCGCAGTCAAAGCAGCAATTAGTGCAGTCAAAAAAGAGGATAAAACCATTGGAGAATAAATTATCCACAAGTGAAAGAAAACGCAAAACACTATTGGAGAATATCCTGCAAAAAAATACATCATGAGAAAATAAGGTACTAACGGGATGATTTTAATCCGAAAATTTTAATGCGTTTGCCCTGATTGTGAGATCAAGCCTACTCCCACTCAATCGTAGCCGGAGGCTTGGAACTGATGTCGTACAGCACCCGGTTCACGCTTTTTACCTTGTTGATGATATCGTTGGACACGTTGGCGAGGAAGTCATCCGGGAGGCGTGCCCAGTCTGCCGTCATGCCGTCGGTTGAGGTTACGGCACGCAGGACGATGGTGCTTTCGTATGTGCGTTCATCGCCCATCACGCCGACGCTTTTCACCGGTAGCAGGATTGTTGCCGCTTGCCACACTCTGTCGTACAAGTTCGCTGTGCGCAGTCCGGTGATAAAGATGGCGTCGGCTTCTTGCAGGATGGCTACTTTTTCTTTGCTCACCTCGCCCGATATGCGAACCGCCAATCCTGGTCCCGGAAACGGATGGCGACGCAGCAATTCCGGTTTCATGCCCAATGCCATGCCCACGCGCCGCACCTCGTCTTTAAACAGCGAGCGCAACGGCTCTACCACGCGGAGGTTCATCCTGTCCGGCAGTCCGCCCACGTTGTGGTGCGACTTGATGGTTGCCGACGGTCCGTGAACCGACACCGATTCAATGACGTCGGGATAAATGGTGCCTTGCGCTAACCATTTCACATTTTCAATCTTATATGCTTCTCTATCAAACACTTCGATAAACATACGTCCGATAATTTTTCGTTTTTTCTCCGGATCCGAAACGTCGACAAGTGCTGACAGAAAATCAACGGTAGCATCTACGCCCGTTATGTTTAGTCCCATATCGCGATAGGATTCAAGCACTTCGGCAAACTCATTTTTGCGCAACAGACCGTTGTCCACAAAGATACAGTGCAGATTTGCACCGATGGCGTGATGCAGCAACATCGCCGCCACCGACGAATCCACGCCGCCCGACAAACCCAAAACCACCTTGTCATTGCCCAGCGTATCTTTTAGCGCGTTTACCGTATTTTCGATAAATGACTCCGGCGTCCAGTCGCAGCGGCAGCCGCAGACATCTTTTACGAAATTTTGCAATATCTTCATGCCTTCTGTCGAGTGATATACTTCGGGATGAAATTGCAGTCCGTATGTCGGCTCGCCGGTGATGGCGAAGGCAGCATTGTCCACGTCGGCGGTAGAAGCGATGACGCGGGCGTTGTGCGGAAGGGCGGTAATCGTGTCGCCGTGCGACATCCATACCTGCGAATTTGTTGCCACGTCTTTCAAAAGGGGGGAGTCGGCGTCTTTCACGGAGAGTTGCGCCCGCCCGTATTCGCGAGAGTCGGAACGCTGTACCGCGCCTCCGAAATGATGGGCAAGGTATTGCGCCCCGTAACATACGCCCAACAGCGGCAATCGCCCTTTGATGGGTTGAAGGTTGAGTTGAGGAGCGTCCGCCTCTCTAACAGAGTAAGGACTTCCTGACAACACCACGCCTTTCACACTGTCGTCAAGGGCAACTGTTTTGTTGTACGGATGAATTTCACAATACACGTTCAACTCGCGCAGTCGTCGCCCAATGAGTTGCGTGTATTGCGAGCCAAAGTCGAAGATGAGGATTTTTTCTGCCATTTATATTTTCATTGTTTCGTTATCCAATTTTCTATTTTTATACACATTTAACGCAAAGATAAAATTTTTATTATTGTTAATTTCCACAGAACAACAATAGCCGAGGCAATAGCCATGCCTATAGTCGCTAAAACAACTTTTTCCGCCCGTTTTTCCTCTTTTTTGCTACCATTTCGCCTCGTTTTCGCCGATTATAGCCATCTTCTTTGGCTATCGGAAATCCCGAAACAAAAAATAATCGCCCGATAGAACAGGCGAGGTGAGGTCGGGATTGGGCATGAGGCGAAAGCCTCTAAAAAATTATCAGGGTTGTGCAACGGCTACGCTCGTTATCTGCCGTTTATCTTTTTTACATTTCATTTTTTATACAAATTTCTTGTGCTGAACCACAACTGCAATATTCAAAATCACATTTAGCCGCTTGATTTAACAATTTGAAATTAGGACATTTTATATTTCCAATATCATTTTTCGTATGGTAATATTGTTGACATCTATAAGATTTACCATTTGGAATTACAAACAAATAATCAGTTCCTGCCCAACATTCCATATTAGATGTATTTAGAGGAAAACTTTTTTGTTTTTTTATTTTTTCAAAACAGGATATAATATTTAACTGGTAATCACTATAATTGTAAGGTGATAGTGAACCATCCTTGTTTTTTATTTTTATAAATTGTGGATACAGATAAATTCCTAATTCTTCGTTTAAATGAATGTCTAGTTTTTTTATTTGCTCCAATTTATTAGGATGTAAAACAGCTGAAACAATAATATTTTCTTTTGGACATCCGAGAGAAATAAGATTTTTGACTTTATTTGCAAATTGCAAATAATCAGGAAACAGATGATAATGATATGATAAATTTAATTTTTGTAATTGCTTTTGGGCTATAGTAACAAAATCTAAATATCTGTCATTGTTGTAAGAGAAGTTGCTGGTTACAAAAAATTCATTGTCAGATTTTAATAATTTAGGAATAATTATGTCATTGAAATGTGGAATAGAAAATGGCTCTCCTCCATTTATGTATATTTCCCAATTTCCTAATGCATTAATTTTATCTGCAATTAATAATATGTCTTTTAATGATGGATGTTTAACATATTTATTTGATTGCGAGATACAATACTCACATGGATGCACATTATTGCAATGCGTTGTTATTGCCCATGAGATTCTTCTTTTTTTCATTCCGCTACATTGCTTTTTTGATATTTACTATTAAATCATCAGCTTCTTTTTCTTTAACAAATAGTCCATTTTTTCTGAAAAAAGATTTTGCATGGTCTGTAGATTCTAAAGCATTAGGATATTGTTTCATTTGAAAATACGTATGCCCTAATTCTAATGAAGTATAGGCTATTTCTACTTTATGTTCAATATGTAACCCATATCTTTTTGAATCTAATAAACATGTCAACGATTTATCGTTTTCATTCATTAATCTATAAAGTACGCCTAATGTCCTGTATTGAACAGATAAGCTATACATATTTTTCATTTCTATAACAATATCCAAAGATTTTATAAGTAATTCTTCTGCTGTAGGATAATCTCCTAACAAAGATTTTACTTTGCCCATTTGATTTAAAGCGATGGCAACGCTACTTGGTTTATCTATTTTTTCTGAAAGATGCAAAGCCTTTTCAAAGAAATCGTACGCCTTATCAAACCGTTGATAAAGAATTTCTAACTCTCCTAAATTACCATACACTCCTATTTGCGATTCTTCATCTCCTATTAAATTAAATACCAATAAGGATTCATTATACATTCGTTTGGAGTCATCCATTTTTCCTTTAATCCTATAAATTGTGGCTAAACTACTTTTTACTTGTGCCTCTGAACGCTTATCTCGATTGTTGGGTTGTTTCTTTAAAATATTTAAAGAATCTGTGTAATATTTTTCTGCTTTGTCTAACTCTCCTTTCTCTTTATACTGTCTTCCCAAATGGAAAAATACGGTCGCTATACCATACTCGCCATCACTATTATAAAATAAATTAAAAGTAGTTAATGCCTGATTGAAAATAATTTCCGCTTTGTCGTAATCAAGTATCTTTCTCAAAGAAATTCCTAAATATTTAAGAGTTACTGCTTTGCAAATAGTTATTTTATTCAACGAATCATATATACTCAAAGCCTTTTCATAGCATACCTTCGCTTTATCGTATCTTCCAAGATATTCTTCTATTTTGCCTTTTTGTTGCCAAGCATAAGCTTTTGTTTCATCGTCTTTTAATATTTCTGATTTTTTCAAGGCTTTATCCAAAAGTTCTGATGCTTTTTGATTATTCCCCATTTTTCTTAAAATTCGAGCGTATTCTATCATAGTAACAGGGTCGTCAAATGATGTAACTAATCTGGCATAAAGCAATTCAGCTTCTAATTTTTTACCTTCGATAAATAATTCTTTTGCCTTATTCAAGCCATCACTCAAATTCTCTGTAATAGAAATAATTATAGAATTATCTGCTTTTAAAACTGTTTGTGATTGATTAAAGTTCTCAGAAAGAGGATTTCGAATAATCCGAGGATTGTTGTTTATATGATTTTGTTTCCATACTGCTAAATTTCGTCTAAATTTTCCTACAAACGTTTGAGGTTCATCGTATGTGTCAAAAAACATATCTCCTTTACGTTCTCTTTCTTTACGAAATTCTATTATTTTTTTAAGTTCAGTTCCAGGGTCGCTTAATTGAGCATCTGGCACAGATTTAAAAAATAGTGCAATATCTCTCATATGTAAATTTTCATCACCGCAACACTCGCTTGCTACATGAATTTCCTCATGAGAACCAGAATAATATTTATTGTTCGTTGGTGTACTTGAACCCCACTTATCATGAAGTAATAAAACAAAATAATCACATTGTCTTATCAATTTATTAATTTCTTCTTGCGATTGAGCCATAGTAGATGCTACAATATCCCAACCAACTGCTTCAAAACGTATTGCGTTAGGACTTGCCTCATAGATATTATATTCCTCGATTATTTTCTTAAACTCCAGCCTCTCCGTATCAAATCCTCTCGGAGAAGCAATAAAAATTTTATAAATTAACACATTTTCAGCCATATTATATTTTGTTTTACGTTCGTCCTTTCTTCGGACATTATATTATTTTTTCGTTTCAATTTTCAATTTATTCTCTTTGCCTGCCTCGCTTTCCGTACGCACTGTCCCCAAATGGCAGATAACTCCTAAATATACGAATATCTCCATCCTTTCACCTCTCAAAACCTTATGCGCATTTTCCATGTAAATCATTTTTATTAACCATTTATATTTCATTTACCCATTGCGTATTTTGTGTTGTTACCACCGCATTAATATCGATTTTACAATAAAGAACGCTAATATTACACCATCATTTTTTACGAAAATCCGCCAAAACAAAAACCGCTGCAAAGGTAACAAAAAAAGTGATATAAACGACAAAGAAAATTGGAAATTGGAGGGTGTATGACAAATTGTCGCTTTAAAGATTCCTCCCTGCGGTCGGAATGACGGATGCATTATGAGGAAAAGGGGCTGTCTCAAAAGTCTTTTTAACCACAAAGAGCACAAAGTACACACAAAGGTTCACAAAGACAACAATCTGTTTATCAATGTTTTGTGTTCTTTGTGAAAACCCTTTGTGAACCTTTGTGGTAAAAAATTTTGACTTACGAGACATCCTCTAAATATTGGTAGAAAAATGATGCTCTCTGTAGAAAGCGTGCCGTTAGGGACGCAATATCGAAAAATGCTAACATATTGCATACCTAAAGGCACGCTGTATCAATGGTTTTAATCCGTTTTCTACCAATATTATCTCCCTACGGGAGAGGCATACATTCTTCCTATACAATATAGAAAACCTGCCACAAGTTAACCCTCTATCCCTTGATTCACCATCTCCAAAATTTCCGTTTCTAACAGTTCTGCTTTCCGTTCTATCTCTTTTCCGTCTGTTAACACTTTCTCTACGAATGTTTTATCTTCCAAATCTTTGGCGTTGATTTTCACATTGAGGAAGGCGCCCTTTACGCCGCTACGCGCCGCCAACGCACCGACGCCGGCGTCGGTGATGGAGTTGGGATTTCCCGTTTCGACCATGGCTTTGCACACTTCCATACATTGGTAGCAGAGTTGCATCGTCTTAAACGGCACTTCGATGGCGTATTTTGTTGCATCCTGAATGGCTTGCTTACGGATGGTTTTCTCGTCGTCGGTTTTTTTCGGGAGACCGAAGGCTTCCATGATTTTGTTGAAGGCGTTGGTGTCCTCGTCCACCATTTTCAGTAGTTCTTCGTAGAAGGATTTGCCTTTTTCCGCCCAGTTGCTAAACTCTTCCCAACGGTTGTCCCATCCGCGTTTGTGCGACGAGAGGTTGGCGTCCATGGAGGCTAAAGCAGCGCCGAGCGCACCCATGTAAGCCGAGATGGAGCCGCCGCCCGGAGCCGGCGATTCGGAGGCTGTCTCGTAGCAGAAATCTGTTAAAGTCATGTTTATCAACTCCTTTTTACTGCTGCTCTCCTCTTTTTCGAGGATGTATTCGATGATTTTTTTGTCGGGGTCGAAAGGATAGAGTTCGTCCAATCCCAAGGACTTGACGGCGATTTTGATGATTTCGCGGTCGGGGATTCCTGTTGAACGCTGCTGCATACGCAGATAGTGTTTCCCTGCGTCGAGCATGACTTTCAAAGGTACGACGCCCACGATCTCCGAGCCGGTGATGCGGACGCCGCGCTCGCGTGCTTTTCTGTCCACCTCGTCGAAGGCTTGATGAATGGAGACGATGCCGATGTCGGTCAGGTTCATGGAAATCTGTGCGATGCCAAATTCTTCGATAAACCATCCGATGGCTTTTACCGATTTCAACGTGCCCGGGATGTACACGGGGTTTCCGGTTTCGTCTTTCACGGTTTTTCCGGTTACGGGGTCGCCGTCACGTTTAACGCGCCCGCGCTCACGGACGTCGAAGGCGATGGCGTTGGCGCGACGGGTCGAGGTGGTGTTGAGGTTGACGTTGTAGGCGACAAGGAAATTGCGTGCTCCGACGGCGGTGGCGCCGGTTTTTGCTGTCCAATCGTCCAACTTCTTCGGACCGAAGTCGGGACACCAGTCGCTGCTGCTCAGTCGTTCACCCAGCGCTTCGTACTCGCCGGAGCGACAGTTTGCTAAATTTCTTCTTTCCGGCTTGAAGGCGGCGTTTTCGTAGCAATAGACCGGAATGTTCAACTCCTCGCTGATGCGCTTTGCCAACGTGCGGGCGTATTCCGCCGTCTCCTCCATGCTGATTCCCGAAACCGGAATGAGCGGACAGACGTCGGTAGCGCCAAAGCGCGGATGCTCGCCTTTGTGATGCCGCATGTCAATAAGTTCCGAAGATTTCTTCACAGCCCGAAATGCCGCCTCGCAGACCTCTTCGGGCGTCCCTACTACCGTTACAACGGTTCTGTTGGTGGCTTTGCCCGGATCCACGTCAATTACTTTTACTCCCTCAACCGTCTTTATCTCGTCGGTGATACGGTTGATAATCTCCATATCGTTCCCCTCGCTGAAATTGGGGACACATTCTATTAAACGTTGCATAGAAAAATATTTGCTGCAAAGGTACAAATTAATTGAGAATTGAGATCTGCGTTGAATGGTCTTTTTTCAGCACAGAAGCGCAGACCCCCTTTGGCAGGGTGTACAAAATTCGATAAAAAAATTGAAGCAAAAAATGATGATTTGTCGTTTTAACACATTGATTTTAAGCATGATATGACATCGAAGAGATCGTATATTTATAGCACTATTTACATTCTTTAACATTCGACCCCATTCGGGGTCGCACAATGGGGTAGCAATTAATATTTCTATACATATATGAATCTTTCAGATTCAACATCGAATATTTTTTGCCACAAATTTTGTACACCCTACCCCTTTGGTTCCCCCAAAGGGGGAAAAACACAGAGGTTCACAGAGAAAGTCTTGTGTCTCACAGTCTTGTGTCTAAAAGTCTCACGTCTCACATCTCATGTCTCACCACTGTCAGCGTCCGTGTGTCGACATCTTCGCCCTTTTCAATTCGCACTTTTACGTGATTTTCGGGTAGTAGGTCTTCGATTTGTTCGGGCCACTCTAAGAAGCAGAAATGTCCGCTGTAGAGGTACTCTTCGACGCCGATGTCTAACGCTTCGCGGATGTTTTTGAGTCGGTAGAAGTCGAAGTGGTAAACTGTCGTGCCGTTTTTTGTAAAGTATTCGTTTATAATGGCGAAAGTGGGGCTGTTGACGGCGTCCACGCACTCCAGACATTCGCACATTGCTTTGATGAGGGTTGTTTTTCCGCTTCCCATCTCGCCGTAAAATGCTACGATTTTTTCGTCGCCCAAGAGCGTTAGCAACTGCTGCGCGACTTCGCGGATGTTGTCTAATTCTGCTTTGATTGTCATCATTTTTAATGTGATAAGAGTATTTGCAAAGATACGACTTTTGGGGGATTTGAGACTATGAGACACAAGACACGTTACTTTTTCAGCACAAAGACACGGGGAACACAGAGTCTCACAGAGCCGTTACTCAGTTATTCAATTATTCCCTCCATGTTTCAGCACCACCGCCTCAATGTAGAATGTTATCTCTTCGGCGATATTGCTGCAATGGTCGCCGATGCGTTCGAGTTTTCGGATGATGTTGAATATCAGCAGACTCTGTTGCATCTCGTCTTGGAGTTGTCCGGTTTTGCTTGAGATTTGGAAGAAGGCTTCTTTGTCAATGGTATCAAGGATGTCGTCTTTCGACAGCACTGCTGCTACGTTTTTGTTGTCCTCTTTTTTGAAGGCATTTTTGACTAATAGCAACATTTCCAACGTTTCGTCGAACATCTCTTCGATGCGCATGGATTTTGCCGTCATGGGGTCGAATTGGGTGTGTGTCAGTTCGAAAACCAATCGGGCGATGCCGTGTGCGAGGTCGCCGATACGCTCCAAGTTGCCGTTGATTTTCAGCGACGACAGGATGAAGCGTAGGTCAATGGCTACCGGATGTTTCAACGCCAACAGTTGTTCGCACATCTGGTCAATAAGCAGTTCGAAAGCGTCAACTTTTCGCTCCATGCTCATCACCTCAAATGCTAAATCGCGACTCATGGTCAGATACGCATTTTTCGACTTTTCCAATTGCGAATAGACCAACTGCCACATTGCCAAAACCTGGTTTTTCAAGTCATTTAATTCTAATTCTAATTGTAACATATCTTTGATTTTTTAAATTAATTAGCCAAACCTTCCCGTTACGTAATTCTGTGTTGATTTTTTATCGGGGTTGGTAAAAATCTTCTTTGTCTCGCCGTATTCGATGAGTTCGCCCATGTAGAAGTAGGCGGTATGGTCGCTCACGCGGGCAGCCTGTTGCATGTTGTGGGTAACGATGACGATGGTATAGTCCTCTTTGAGTTGAAACATCAGTTCTTCGATTTTCGAGGTAGAGATGGGGTCGAGGGCGGATGCGGGTTCGTCCATCAGCAGAATATCCGGTTCCACCGCCAACGCCCGTGCAATACACAGCCGCTGCTGCTGTCCGCCGGAGATAGCGAAAGCCGACTTTTTCAACTTATCCTTCACCTCGTCCCACAGAGCAGCATGTTTCAATGCCTGCTCGACCTTTTCCGCAATGATCTTTTTGTTGTTCATGCCGTTGACCCGCATCCCGTAAGCCACATTTTCGAAGATGGACTTCGGGAACGGATTAGGTTTTTGAAAAACCATCCCTACCCGCTTCCGCAAGTCATCAACCAAGACGTTTTTTTGATAAATGTCAACGCCGCCGATAGAGACCGTTCCGGTGAGGGTCGTGTCGGGGATGAGGTCGTTCATCCGATTGAAAAGGCGCAGAAACGTTGATTTGCCGCAACCCGAAGGACCTATCAGGGCGGTGATGGTGTTCGCCTCCATACCCATCGAGATGTTTTGCAGGGCGTGGAACTTGCCGTAGTAGAAATTGATGTTTTCGACGTTTATCATTTTATCTTCTTTTGTATATAATTTCGTATCACATTGGCTGCAAGATTTAACGTTAGTACAATGATAATCAAAACCAATGCCGTTCCGTAGGCAATGCCTCGTGATGCTTCGATGTTGGTTCCGCTGGTGGCGATGACGTAGAGATGGTATGGTAGCGCCATGACCTGGTCGAAGATGCTCGTCGGGAGTTGCGGCAGGAAGTAGGCGGCGACGGTGAAGAGGATGGGCGCCGTCTCGCCCGAAACACGTCCGATGGAGAGAATCAGTCCGGTGATGATGTTCGGAAAAGCCATCGGAAGAACTACACGATTGATTGTCTGCAACTTAGTAGCGCCTAAAGCCAAACTCCCGTGCCGAAAACTGTCGTCAATGGAGAGGATGGCTTCTTCGGTGGTACGGATGACGACCGGCAAAACCAGCAATCCCAACGTGAGCGAACCGGCAAGGATGCTGTCGCCAAATCCCAACGTGTTCACAAATAACGACATGCCGAACAGCCCGAAGACAATAGACGGCACACCGCTTAAATTGTTGGTCATCAGACGGATAAACTTCACCCATTTTCCCGTTTTAGCATACTCCGTCGTATAGATTCCCGACAGCACGCCAATCGGAAAGGCAAAAATCATGCTTCCGGCAATCAGACACATCGTTCCCACGATGGCGGGGAAAATTCCGCCTTTGGTCAGTCCGTCGGTCGGCGATGCGGTGATAAACTCCCAACTCATCACGCCTATCCCTTTCATGGTGATAAAACAGAGGATGAAACCGAGAATCAGAACCACCATAAAGCCCATGATGCGAAACAATCCGAAGAAAATCGCTTCGTAAAGACGTTTTCTACGATGTATCTGTTGCATTTTTATTTCGTCGTTCATACTCTTTTCCGTTTAACAAATTCTACAGATATGTTGATAATCAGCGTAATGATAAACAGAATCACCCCAAGCAGGAACAGCGCTTGGTAGTGCGTACTGTGTTTTGGCGCTTCGCCGAGTTCGGCTGCGATGGTGGCGGGGATGGTGCGCAACGGTTCCAACAGGCTGTGGGGGATGATGGCAGCATTGCCCGTTACCATCAATACTGCCATCGTCTCGCCGATAGCGCGTCCGATGCCGAGAATTGCCGCTGCCATGATTCCCGACGAAGAGTACGGAAGTACCACCTTGTAAACCGTTTGCCAACGTGTTGCGCCTAACGCCAAACTCGCCTCTTTCATGGCAAGGGGCGTGGTGCGCATGGCGTCTTCGGCGATGGTGATGATAGTCGGTAATGCCATGATTGCCAATATGATAGACCCCGAAAGTCCGGTTTCGCCGATAGGAAGATTGAATGTCTTTTGGACAAACGGAACCAATACCACCAACCCGAAAAAGCCATACACCACCGAAGGAATCCCCGCAAGCAGTTCTATGACAGGTTTTAAGAAATTACGAAATCGTTTATTCGCCACCTCCGCCAGATAGATAGCCACGCCTATTCCTAACGGAAGCGCAATCAAAATAGCGCCGAAACTCACCCATAAAGTCCCCATTATCAATGACAAAATGCCAAACTGCGCCGAAGGTGTGGCGGTGGGCATCCATTCGTCGCCTCCGAAAAACTCCAACAAGCCGATACGCTCAACCTGTAACACTTTCTCCGAAAAATTTTCCGTTAGATACGCCTTCGGGAAGAATGCAATCATGTCGGGATGGTCGTGTATAATCTTTGCGATACATTCGGGGATATGCTCAAATTCCTCGCCCAACTCCTCTTCCGTAACATAATTGGTGATGTCATTCAGCCGAAACAGCACAATCTCTCTATCCAACCCGTCAACCTCTTCCCAGTTGGTGATTTCGGCGTCGAAAATATCTTTTATCTCTCTCGAAGACAACTTGTTAACCGGATTTTTCCTGTTCAACGCCAAGACATAACCCTCTTCAACCGAATTTCTGCCAAAAAAGCCAATGCCCTCCCTGAACAGAAACAAGACAATCAGCAGAATGGCTATTCCGGTGATGTTTCCACAGAGAAAGAGCGTCCCTTCCGTCAAGCGTTCGTACAGTTTTCGTAGTTTTTTCATTGTAACATTCGTTATCATTCCGAATGCAAAAGAACAGCGGATTTATTAAAGAAATGTGAGGGAAATGTTATGATTTGGTTACGAATTTCAATTGCACGTCGCAAATCGCACCATGGCAAATGCATTAAAATTTATGGTACCGAAAAAATGTTTTTTTTCATTAGCGGCAATCAATTTATCGTGAAAATACCACGGGAAACAGTATAGAAAAAATCTTACCTTTGCACCGCATTTTTTAAAAATTAAAAATAACAGATATGGTATTGTTAAACTCTTCACACGGACCGATAGATTTACCGTTATGGGCGTTAGTGCCCTTTATTTTGATGTTGCTGATGATAGCCGTCGCACCTTTGTTTATGAATCATTGGTGGGAGAAAAATCGCAACAAGTTGATGGTTTCGTTAATTTTGGGTGTTCCCACGGCGATTTATCTGATTGCTGTCGGACTGACGCATGATTTGACCCATCAGATATTGTTTGATTACGTTCCGTTTATCATTTTGCTTGGGGCGTTGTTTACCGTAACGGGCGGCATTCACCTAAAAGGCGACATCGAGGCAAAACCTTCGATAAACACGCTGTTTCTGGGCATTGGAGCCGTTTTGGCTTCGATTATGGGAACAACGGGGGCAGCCATGTTGTTGATACGTCCTCTTATTACCACCAATCAGCAGAGAAAATATAAAGTTCATACCATCTTGTTTTTCATCGCCGTTGTGGCAAATTGCGGCGGACTTTTGACGCCGCTGGGCGACCCGCCACTCTTTTTGCTCTATCTGCGCGGCGTGGACTTTTCGTGGTTTCTGAACCTCATTCCGGCATGGGCGTTAACAAACGGAGTGTTGCTGGCGATATATTATGCGTGCGACAGTTATTTTTATAGAAAAGAACCAATTGAAAGCATCATCCGAGATAAAACCGAAATAGAATCGCTCAAAATCACCGGCACTTTGAATTTTCTATGGTTAGCCGGCATTGTCCTCTCCGTCGCCTTTATCACTTCTAAGACGTTCTTCAGCGCCCCCGAAGATGTTGAACATTACGGCAATACCTTCAAACTGATACAGTCCGGCGTTTTAATTTTCATGGCGATACTCTCGCTGACGTTTACCAAGAAAGTTATCCGAGAAGCCAACAAGTTCTCATGGGCTCCCATCACCGAAGTGGCGTTTCTGTTCTTGGGAATTTTCATCACGATGGTTCCGGCATTGCTCTATTTAGCCGCCAACGCCTCCTCTTTCGGACTGAGCAGCCCGGCGCATTTTTATTACGCCACAGGCACATTATCAGCCTTTTTAGACAACGCCCCGACCGCCATTTCGTTTTACGAACTTGCTCGAGGCATCAATTTCACCAATTTGCCTGATGCTGTCATCGTAGCCGGAATCCCCGAAATCATCATGGAATGTATCGCCGTCAGCGCCGTCCTCTTCGGCGCAATGACCTATATCGGCAACGGACCGAACTTCATGATAAAAGCCATCGCTGAAGAGAACAAAATCGCCATGCCGAGTTTCTTCGGATATATCATTAAGTTCTCGCTTATCGTGCTGCTGCCGGTCTATATTTTGGTGAAACTGATTTGCTTTTAGCCAATTACTCAGTTATTCAATTATTCAATTATTCAGTTATTCAGTTACCTCTCACAGCCCATCCACCAACTGTCGCTGTCTGGTAAAAAACTCAATACGGCTTTTTTCATCCACTTCGGAGATTTGGGTGGAGGTTCTCTTCTTTAATTGCATCCACGATTTGAAATTTGCCACCATTTCCGGGTTGAAAGTGTGAATTTCATACTTTTCGAATACGTGGACGAAGCAGATATTGGCTTCGGGTGTAAAGACATAACTGTAGTTGGTGTCCACGTTGAGTTGGGAAATATAAAAATTTACTTTATTGTGTGTTTCGGGGTAGTAGCCCTTGTTGGCAATCTCCAGCAGGTAATCGAGCAGGGCATACAGGTCTTTTTTGATAAGTTTTTTATCTTCGTCGGAGATGAGATAGATGGAGTAAAAATAGCGAATGTCGTTGATTAGATAGCCGAAAATCATGCTATCCCATATAAAACTGCTGTTCGGCACATGTTTGATGGCTTGATTGTAATCTGCCGTCAGTTGTCGTTTCTCTTCCGAGATGAGGGTTTGTGAGAATGGCGTTACTTCCTTTTCATTCCCATATTGGTATCTCCATTTGAAGAGATAAAATTGGTTCAGGTACTCGTAGCCTGCCAGCAGTTGTCGGGGCAATTTGTTGCAAATATCCATAAACTCCACATCGGGAACATCTTTGAGGTAGCCGATGTCCTGAATAATCTGTTGCAGGAGTTTCAGTTCATCTTCCGACGGGTCTAAGTAGTTCATCTGTTGCATCTGGAAAGAGACTTTTCCGGACTGAAGTCCTGTGATTTCGTCTAAAGAGATGTTCCACGTCGAGGCGATTTTCACAATTTCGTGAATAGAGAAAGCAACGGTTTTAGACAGACGCCTGTATGCCGCTTCCCGTTCAATAAACAACAAATCCATCAACGCCTGTGTCAGGTGCGATTTTTTAGGATACTTCGCGTGAAGCAGTTGTATAAAATGGTCATACCATATTTCGTTTTGCATGTCGTTAAAATTTGTATAGAACAAGTAAAAAGTCGGCAAAAATAGTTAAAATTTTTATTCAACTTTTTTTTTGTCTCCTTTTCAGAGTAGTTTTTTTTGTTATACGTCGAAATAGAATGAAAAAAAATATTTTGATTTATTTTGTGTCTAAATTTGATACGTTTTCCATTGTTTATCAACGAAAAACGCCTTATATATCGTTGTTTTTTACTATATTTTTGCAGCAAAAATAGGATATGGAAATCCTACTTTTTATAACAAAAATTAATAACTTAAATTATAAAAATATTATGAACTTATGTCATTCTAACGAACACACAACGTGTTCTCAATACAGTAATACCCAAGAACAAAAAATAGAAATCGTAAAAATTGCAAAAGGCGACACGTTTCAACTCTTCTCCGAACAGACCCAAATGGTTTTTGCTGCCAAAGGGTCGTTTCACGTTTTTTGCAAAAAAGTGAACAACAAGCGAATTAAAACGGGCGAACTGGTTTTAATTCCTTTGCACCGCCCGTGCGTGCTTACGGCATTGGACGACGTAACGATGCTGGTGATGAAATTAACCACCAATATTGTTTTTTGCGAACGCATGTCCCTCGACTTATTGCTGGGACATATAAGCGGAAGTAGCAAAGACGAAGGTATCGGATTGCTGAAACCGCATCGGAGAATCATGGACTTCGCCACCTCGCTCCTCGATTGTCACGTGAACGACGACATCAACTGCAGTTATTACTTCGACCTGAAAATACGCGAACTCTTCTTCTTGGTACGCGTCTATTACGACAAAAAACAGGTCTTCAACTTCTTTAAACCCATCTACAGCGGCGACTTTGTCTTCTCTAATGACATTTTCAAAAATCTCAATCATGTGAAAACAGTAAAAGAATTGGCGGAAACGCTCAACTACAGCCTGTCGGGATTTGAGAAAAAGTTTAAACGAGTTTTCGAAATGTCCCCCTACCAATGGATGCAGGAACAAAGAGCCAAAAAGATTTATCACGAGATAAACTGCAGCAAAAAGACTTTCACCGAAATCGCTTTCGAGTACGGCTTCTCCTCTCCAGCCCACTTCAACGACTTCTGCCGAAACTATTTCAAAGACACTCCCGGAAACGTGAGAAAAGAGAATAGACAGTGGCTCGCCGGTTAGCCATCCTTTACTCTATTCTTTGCGTTCCTTGCGTAAAATCTTTGCGCCCTTGCGGTTTCTTTAACCGCAAAGGCGCAAAGGGCGCAAAGGGCGCAAAGGGCGCAAAGAATAAAAGAAAACTTCGTGTCTTGCTGTCTTCGTGTCTTCGTGTTTACATTTCTATTTCGTTACCATCACCCGTTTGGCAACGCTGTTGCCACCGGCGTCATAGACTTTGAAGAGATAAACGCCGGTGTTGTAGGAGGAGACATCAACGACATTGTCGGTTTTTGTCTCTACCAACTGTCCGACGGTATTATAGACTTCGACTTTGGCAAAGTTGTCGGCGGTGATGGTTACGGAGGTGTTGGACGGGTTGGGGTAGATGGAGATGGTGTTGACGAGTTCGTTAATATTTTGTTCGACATAGCATGATCCTGTCCAGTTGGGCCCGGACGCTTCCCCGTCTATGCAAATGGTTTTTACTATCCACATGTATTCAACGTATGCTTCGATATCATCGTCAACGTATTGGGTTCCTTCGACGTCGCTTTTAATCAATTCTCCGTTTCTGTACACGTTATATTTTGCGTCCGGCATGTCTGGTGCGGCATTCCATGTGAGGAGCGCTGAACAGGGGTCGGTTGTGATTTCTACGGTTAAGTAGGTCGCAGGGTTGCAGGGAATAGGAGGCGTACAGCCGTCAGACAGAGTTACGTTTTCAGGGGCAGATTCTCCGCCGCCATCGCAAACAATGGTAACTGTCCAGGTATGCGCTTCGTCAGGATTGAAACCGGAATCGGTGTAAGAGGTTTGGTCGTGGTTTTCTTTGATGAGGATGTCATCGCGGAAGATGTTGAAAAGGTTGCCGCTTGGCGCTTCCCATGTCAGTACTGCCGCACACTCTTCGGTATAAACGGCTGTCAGGTTTGTTACGGGGTCGCAGTCGAACGAAGTCGGCAAGCCTCCTTCAAAGTCTATATAGATGGTAAGCGGGAAAATGTCCCATACCATAGTAGCGGCTTGAAGGTTTAAAGTTAAAACGTTATCTTCCACATAGCCATTTTCCAGTGTAATGTCCACGTCAATGTCGGTAATCGTTCCTAAACCCGGAACGTCTATTTCGTCAATGTGTACGGTTAAAGCGCCGATTCTCGTTAATTGATAGCCGTTGCCCGATTCGGTAATGTTCACGTCATCCAATTCAAATTCCGGCACATAGATGCCGTCGCCCAGATCTATTTCTTCGCTTTTTATTGCGTAATTGGGGGCGGATTCTTTTAATTCCATGGTGATGTCGTAAAAAGTTTCGCTCATTCCAAGGTCATTGCTGGATACCTGCAATACGCCGGTATATTCTCCCAATATGGAAGGGATGTCTCTCGTTTGAGCCATCAGGCTCGTCATCG
This sequence comes from Bacteroidales bacterium, assembly GCA_009777825.1. Taxonomy (GTDB): domain Bacteria; phylum Bacteroidota; class Bacteroidia; order Bacteroidales; family WRLA01; genus WRLA01. The sequence continues at coordinate 23,179 of WRLA01000022.1, read as the reverse complement.
CAGGCATCGTCAAGCCTGCGATGAGCATACATAATAAAAATTTTCTCATAATTTTAAATATTTATGTTCGTAATAAAAAATCTGTGTTAATCCGTGTCATCTGTGTCATCTGTGTTCCTTTTTCTACCGTGCTACCATCACCCGTTTGGCAACACTGTTCCCATTGGCGTCATAGACTTTGAAGAGATAGACGCCGGTGTTGTAGGAGGAGACGTCAACAACATTGATGGTTTTTGTCTCTACCAACTGTCCGACGGTGTTGAAGACTTCTACTTTGGCGAAGTTGTTGGCGGCGATGGTTACGGATGTGTTGGACGGGTTAGGATAGATGACAACGCTGTTGACGGGTTCGTGGATATTTTGTCCTTCGCACATTCCTGCTGCTGCATCGGTACCCGGCGCTTCTTCTTCTATACAGACGGTTTTTACTATCCAGGTGTATTCAACGTTTTCTTCGAGGTCATTGTCAATGTATTGGGTTCCTTCGACGTTGATTGCGATGGGGTTGTCCTCGTCGTTTCTGTAAACGTTATATTTTGCGTCCGGCATATCGGGTGCGGCGTCCCATGTGAGGGTTGCTGCGCATGGGTTTTGTGTGATTTCCACTTTTAACGATGTTGCGGAGTTGCAGGGTGGAGGGGGCGCTTCGCAATCTGCGATTGTGGTGGCGGATTCTTCGGGGGATTCATCTTGGTCGCAGATGGTTTTTATCTTCCAGGTGTAGGATTGTTCGTGTTCGAAAGTGGCAGTTTCGATAAATTCAGTGGTGGTAACAGTGCCTAAGACGTTGCCGTCTCTTGAAACTTCGTACTCTATGGCGCCGGTTACGGCTGACCAGGTGATGGCTGCTATTTCGCAGTTTACTATCTGTGCCTTTGCGTTGGTTACGGGGTTGCAGGGCTGGGGTTCGCAATCTGCGGTTGCCGAAGCGGATTCTTGAGGCGATTCGTTTTGGTCGCAGATGGTTTTTATCTTCCACGTGTAGGATTGTCCGTGTTCGAAAGTGGCGTTTTCGGTATATGTAGTGGTGGTTACAGTTCCTAAGACGTTGCCGTCTCTTTCAACTTCGTACGCTGTGGCGCCGGTTACGGCTGTCCAGGTGATGGTTGCTGTTTCGCAGTTTGCTATCTGCGCCTGTGCGTTGGTTACAGGGTCGCAGGACGGTGGAGGAGGTAATGCCCCTTCAAAGTCTATGGAGATTGGGATTTTAATAACGTACATCACCGTAGCCTCGGCTTCGAGACTTAACGTTAAGACGTTGTTTTCTACATAGCCATCTTCCAGCGTAATGGCAACGGGGACGTTATTCATCGTTCCAAACGGAGTCTCTATCTCGTCAATGATAATATTCAAAGCGCCGCTTCTTGTTAGTTTATAGCCGTTGCCCTGCGGGGTAATGACCACATTATCCATTTCGTATTCCGGCAAAACGACGCCGCCGCCAAGATCTACCGCTGCAACCTTTATTGCATAATTGGGCGATGAGGTTGTCAATTCCATGGTAACGCCGTTAAAAGTCTCATCTACCCCCAGCAGGGAACTTTGTACGTGCAACGCTCCAACATACTCTCCCAATATCGAAGTCGGGATTTGTGCCATTGCCATGCTTCCCGTCAGGGTGATGGCGATCATTAATAAAAATCTGTTTACTTTTTTCATTCTATTTACATTTTAGTATTTATGGGTGCAAAAGTACATTAAATTTTCGAAATATCAAGCGTATGTCATAAAAATCAAGCCACACCTCTGCGCTACTTGCTTTGATACAATTTTGTATCTTTGTTTTTTTTAAATTTTTAACTAATGTTTAATTAAACCCTAACTCCGCTCAAGTTAGGTAGTCTATCCCAATTTTAGCGAAGAGTGTTTGAGATTTTTGGGTTACTTCGGCTTGGTACCATACCTGTCTGATTTTTATTTTGCAGATTGCTTTGGAGAACTCGATAATATCTTTCAACGCATGCGTGGAATCCATTTATAAACATCATTAAGTTTACAAATTCCAAGTTACTGAACTAAAAAAAATGAAACTTTTGAAAAATTTGTGCTTTCGTGTTGGACATGGGAATACGTTCTACCCATTACCAACCTCTTACGGTCTTCCATACCTCGGATGATACTGTTCCAGCGTTTCTTTCAGGAATGTGCGGTCTAAGTGTGTATAAATCTCTGTTGTTGAGATAGATGCGTGTCCGAGCATTTCCTGCACGGAGCGGATGTTGGCGCCGCCTTCCATCAGATGCGTTGCGAAAGAGTGCCGTAAGGTATGCGGGCTGATGTTTTTTTCGATGCCTGCTTGTTGCGCCAACTTTTTGATTAGGTCGAAGATGGCGGCACGGGACAGACGTCCTTTCCGGTGGTTGAGGAACAGAATCTCTCCGTCGCCTTTTTTGGCGTGCAGTTTGTTGCGATGATGCTCTAAATAGATATTTACAGCCTTGATACTCAACGCTCCGGCGGGGACCAATCGCTCTTTGTCGCCTTTTCCGATGATGCGGACGAATCCATCGTCGAAATAGAGATCTTTGATGCGCAACGCTGTCAGTTCCGACACCCGCAACCCACATCCGTAGAGTATCTCTATCATCGCTTTGTCTCTGTCGCCGTGCGGGTGGCTCAGGTCAATGACGTCAATCATCTTGGAGATTTCTTCCGCAGAGAGGACGTCGGGCAGGATTCGTTCTCTCTGGGGCGCTTCCAAGAGGTCGGCGGGATTGCTGTCCAAATGTCCTTCGTAAACCATATAACGGAAAAACGCCTTCATCCCCGAAATGAGGCGCGCCTGCGAATAGAGCGCCATCGCCCTGATTTCGTCGGAGGCGATAAATTGCTCCAAGTCGCGTAAGATAATCTCTTCGGGAGCGACTGTTTCAAACATTTTCGCCAACTTCCGTATATCGCGCTCATAAGCCTTGACGCTGTTCTCCGACAGCGACTTTTCCAACTGCAAATAGTGCCTGAAAGCTACGATGTGGGCGTTCCAATCCATTTTTTATTGAAATAAGATGGGCAAAGGTACGAAATATTGTGAGATGTGAGATTGTGAGATGTGAGATGAGAGATGTGCGATGTGAGATGTGCGATATGAGACATTCAATTTGAAATGCCCCCTCCTGAATAACGGTGCGTACTCAGTTTGATTTTTTTACTATCTTTGCAGTCATTATTTTAAATATAATTAAAAATGTACATTAAAAAACACATCTTGTTTGCATTATTATGCACGCTTTTGTGCCTTGCCACCGTTACTGCGCAAGAGCATAGAATCACTTTGGAAAACATTTACAAACAACCGGCGTTCCGCACCAAGAACATTGCGGGGATGCTGTCGCTCTCCGACGGAGAACATTACTTGAGCCTGAGTAACAATCAGTTGAAGAGGTACAGTTACAAAACCGGCGAACAAACGGCTATTTTCCTCGACGGCAGCAAATTGGTAACAAAAGCGGGCGACACCCTGAAAATTGCCTCCTACACCCTGAGCGCCGACGAGAAACGAATCCTGCTACCCGCCGAGACAGAGGTGATTTACCGCCATTCGAGCAAGTCGCACTTTTACATCTGGAACGTAACCACCGAAACACTGATGCCACTCTCCGATAACGGAAAACAACGCATCCCGCAGTTCTCCCCCGATGGCAAAAAAGTGGCATTTGTGAGAGATAACAACCTCTTTATCAAAAACTTAGAAGATGCTTTGGAAACACAAATCACGCAAGATGGCAAAATCAACGAAATCATCAACGGAACGACCGACTGGGTTTACGAGGAGGAATTTGGCTTCACCACCGCCTTTTTTTGGTCGCCCGACGGACGATACATCGCCTACTACCGTTTCGACGAGCGCAACGTGAAAGAGTATCAGATGACCATCTATGGCGACCTCTACCCCGAAGAACATATCTATAAATATCCTAAAGCGGGCGAGGACAACTCGTTGGTTGACATTTTCATCTACGACGTTGCGGCAAAAACGGCGGAAAAAGTTGATTTGGGAAGCGAGACCGACCAATATGTTCCGCGTATTTTGTGGATGCCGACGGGTAACCAGTTGGCAATCTATCGGTTAAACCGGTTGCAGAATCATTTGGAGATATTGCTGGTTGCGGCGTCGGACAGGTCGGAACGGAAAGTCTATGACGAGGAAAACCGCTGTTACATCAACGTCGGCAACAGTCTAACATTCACCCCCGACGGGAAACAGTTTTTGCTGACAAGCGAAAAAGACGGCTACAACCATATCTATCTCTATGGCATTGACGGTAAACTTGTTAAACAGTTGACAACAGGAAAATACGACGTGGACAAAATCATCGGTTTCGACGCCAAAAAGAAAGCAGTCTATTATCGAGCGGCAAAAAATACCCCGTACAACAGAGAAGTATATCAAGTTGATTTTAAAGGAAATATCACGAATGTCGCTACGCAAAACGGCACCAACGACGCCTCTTTCAGTTCCGGATTTCAATACTACATCCATACATGGTCGGACGCCAACCATCCTCCGGTTTTCACCGTTTTCGACGCCAAAGGCAAAAAACTCCGGGTGATAGAAGATAACGCCGACCTCCGACAGAAGGCGCAGGAGTGTCAATTCGGAGAGAAAGAGTTTTTCAACTTTACCACTTCGCAAGGCTATTCGCTCAACGGCTGGATGATAAAACCGCCGGATTACGACCCGTCCAAGCGCTATCCCGCCCTGATTTACGTTTACGGCGGACCCGGCTCGCAAACGGCGTTGAACAGTTGGCAAGGCGGCGCACTCTGGTACAGGATGTTGGCGCAGGAGGGCATCCTGATGGTCTCGGTGGATAACAGAGGCACGGGATTTCGTGGAGAAGAGTTTAAAAAGATGACCTACCTGCAACTCGGAAAGTACGAAACGGAAGACCAGATAGAAGTAGCGAAATACCTTGTCAACGAAGGATTTGCGCTTCCGGAAAGCGTGGGAGTTTACGGATGGAGTTACGGCGGATACATGGCGACGCTCTGCATGACCAAAGGTGCGGACTATTTTACAACGGGCATCGCCGTCGCTCCGGTAACGACGTGGCGCTATTACGACAACATCTACACCGAGCGTTTCATGCGCACGCCTCAGGAAAACCCATCGGGATACGACGACAACAGTCCGATAAACCACGCCGCCGCAATGAAAGGAAAATTCCTAATCGTACACGGAACCGCCGATGACAACGTACACGCCCAAAATACCATTGACATGGTTACGGCTCTGGTGGACGCCAACGCCGACTTTGAAATGTTTTTCTACCCCAACAGCAACCACTTCATCTCGACGGGCGAAAATACTACTTACCATTTGTTTCATAAGATGACCATGTTTCTTAAAGAAAATCTGAAACCGTGAATAGGATTATGACAAATCTCATCAAAAAATAACGACTTGATTATAAACACGAAGGCACGAAGACAGAAAGACACGAAGAATAATTAAACCATTATGATATCAAAGTTATGGAATTAAGAAATAGAGGTCTAAGCGCCGAAAATCAGGTGTATTTACCTGTTTATTACAAAGGAGAGAAACTTGGAAAATATTTCAGAATAGATGTATTAGTAGAGGAAATCATTGCTCTTGAACTAAAATCTTCTAACGGCTTGTACCCAATTGATGAATTTCAATTAGTGTCTTATATGAAGTTGGCGAATATTAAGTTGGGATATTTGATTAATTTTAATGAAGTTTTACTAAAAGATGGAATTAGAAGAAAATACAACAATTATTATTTTAATGATGAAAGCCAAACTACATAAAAAACTTCGTGTCTTCGTGCCTTCGTGTTGAAAATAACCACGAAGTACAATTTCGTCATACACCCCATGAATAACAAAATGATGGAAATAGAAAGTTTAGAAAAATCCCGTGTCGGCGTCGCCGGCGCCGGTGGTTTGGGCTCCAACGCGGCGATGGCGCTGGTTCGCGCCGGCGTGCGCAATATCGTCATCGCCGACTACGACTATGTCGAAAAGAGCAACCTCAACCGGCAATATTTCTTCGCCGACCAAATCGGGATGCCGAAGGTGGAAGCGTTTAGAACCAATGCGTTGCGTGTCAATTCCGACTGCAACATCACGACGCATCATCTGAAAGTTACGACTGACAACGCCGTTGAACTCTTTTCCGGCTGCGACCTGATCATCGAAGCCTTTGACAAAGCCGACCAGAAAATCATGCTGATAGAGACACTGATGGAACAACTTCCCGACATCCCGCTCATCGCCGGAAGCGGCTTGGGCGGATGGGGAAAAAGCGACGAGATACGATGTAAACAGTTGGGTAACGTGGTGCTGTGCGGCGATTTTGAAACCGAAGCCGATGCCTCGAACCCGCCTTTGGCGCCCCGCGTCGGGATCGTCGCCAACATGCAAGCGAATGAGGCGTTGAGAATGTTGCTTGATTAGAGTGAAAATGACGAAGGCTTAATCATCTCCATCAACTTTTTCGCCGTGATGTTAAACGCCTCTACGGTGATTTTGGATTGACAGTAGTAATGTCCCCGTTGAAAGAGCATTTCGGCGATGTGGAGTTCCAAACTTTCGTCGGGGATGTTTTGCAGAAGCGGGCGTTTGCTCTTTTGTTTTATAAGACGTTGTTTCAATATTTTCGGGTTTGCGTGTAGGTAAACTGTCAATCCGCTTTCGTTCATGCGTTGCATGTTGTCGAAGTAGCAGGGAGTCCCGCCGCCGGTTGCGACGACGATGTTGTCTCTTTGGGAGAGTTCGGCGATGAGTGTCCGTTCCTGTTCACGGAAAAGATGTTCTTCGCCGACGTCGAAGATTTGGGCGATGCTTTTGCCGGTTAGCCGTTCTATTTCGGCGTCGGTGTCAACAAAGTCGAAGTGCAACAGGTTGGATAGTTTCTTCCCGATGGAAGATTTGCCGCTACCCATGAAACCGATGAGATAAATAGATGGTGTTATAAGCAATTTCTATATTAAATAATTCTCTAACTTTTTCACACTTCCTCTATGTTTATTGTTCTGTTGTATTCATGCTGCAAAATTACACAAAAAATTAAACTTGACAAGATTTTGTTTTATTTTGGCTAAAACTTATTTTCTATAGAAGATATAACTGTGGTAATCTAAAATTGTAAAAAAAAAACTCTTAAAAAATAAGATTCCCGTAAATATGACGGACGGAATTTTAGTATGGACTGGCTGACCTTGTACGTAAATTGTGAGAATTACGAGAACAAATGTGGCGCAAAAATTGAACGCCAAAAGTTCTCAACCCGTCAAAGTCAGGAAAAAGGGTGAAGTGAAACTTGTAAAATATTGATATTGAACAAAATAACAAATCAATTAGCAACAAAAAAACCACCCCCTAAGGAGCGGCTTTCTATGTAATCTAATGTAATCTTTTTAATCTTGATAAGATTACGAAAATCACGGTTCAGACTATTTCACCACCAACTTCTGCGTTGCCGTGGCGTTGCCGGAGCGAACGGTTACGAAATAGACGCCGGAAGCCATGTTCAATGGAATATCTTTCTGATTTTCAACATTTTCTACATGATAAACCGTCTGTCCGAGCATGTTATAGATCGTGATATTGCCTTTACCTTCAAATGCTACCTTTACCTGACCCGATGCGGGGTTGGGGAAGAGTTGCATAGTTAACGGTGTGTAGTCAACGGGATCAATTCCTACTGGAGGTGGAATTTGTGGAACATCCGGAATATAGAAGAATGTGTAATTGTTGGCTACCTCTCCATGCTCAGAAGAACTATTCACATACGGTTCTTTAGTACCTGGTAATGGATCCGTTTGCGCCATCAGAAACAACTTATCTTCGGGGGATATGCCTGCCATTGTCAGATAGGCAAATTCTTGATCAATAACCCCAACGAAATTTACAAGATATTCCGTTTCGGTCCACGTTTCGCCTTTATCCGGAGTGGTCGTATAAAACGGATGACGCAACCAATAGCTCCCTTTTGCGCCATCATCTAACAATCCGAGATAGGCCAAATGTAGTACGTCATTATTGTCAAATGTCATTTGAGCAAATGAAAAACAACCTGCGTCACCATAACTTAAAGTTGCCCAGTCGCTAACTACGTTGTCATCTATTATAGCAATATTGCTATCTCTTAATGGAATAGGATATCCTATAATGGGCTTTTCGGGGACAGTGGACACTACATACCACTCGCCGGCTTCACGATCTGACAAATCCCAATCTAGACAGTTTCCGTCCCACATTAGATCATCTATTACGTTAATATTAAAATCACGGTCGTCCCAAGTTCCCATGTCTTCATTCCAGTAAGTAAGGAATTGGCAACCTATGTACGGCCAGTAGCTTAGACCGCCATCATCACCATTTTTAGTTTGCACTAATCCAAAAGCAAGATGAACCATGCCTTCTCTATCTATTGCTATGCCGCCTCCGAGGGTAGGGGCAAAGATGGTATCAGCAAAATCAGCGACATCCATATCGAATCCGACAGGGCTGTCGAAAACTGTAGTATGTTGCCAACTATCACCATTATCGCTTGATTTTACCATATAAGCACTGAATCCCCAACGTATAAAAGAACAGGCCACAGTATTATCGCGTGCAACTATATCCATATTGTCTGTAAAAGAAGGATTCTCTCCTAAATCATGATTTGTTAATTCCGTAAGTAATTCGGCTTTATGATCCCAGGTTACACCGCCATCTTGCGTCCTGTAATAATACGTAGGATGCTTCGAATCACCAGTAACAGGTGTTCTCATCGGCGACAGAATATGGATATATTCATGATTGGGACCTCCGGTGGTCATGCGCGCCCATGCCAAAACAGCTTCAGTTCCTGGGGCATATCCATCGGGATATGGAACAACGTTAATATTCCATTCGCCTTGCCCTTTGTTTTCGCGGGTTAACAATACGAGGCCATTTAAAATTTGCATGCCGTTATACTCGTAAGTATCGGCGCTTCGAGCAAGAATAACTTCGCCATTTGTTCCCCACTGTGCATACGAGGGCCAATACAATGGTATTCCGCCTACTCTATTTTCCTGATATTCAGGATTGTCCGGATTGCTCCAACTCCAAGTTGCTCCTCCATCCGTTGAATAAGAATAACCGACACCTCTAAAACAAATGGGGTTATCGAACCCATCAAGTGGAGGGTTATCCTCATTCGTCCATGTACATCCGATAAAGCCATCGTCATGTACTTTTGCCATCGGATAAATAGACCCTTGGGTTTGACGGTCATAACTGTTTGAAACGCCTGCAGATTTCCATCCGCCAACATCAATCAGGGTTCCGCGCGAAGTCATCGGGAGCATTGTCTGACTACTAAGTCCTAAATCAGCCATTGCTCTAGCATGTACAGTACGTGCTTCTTTAGCCATTTTCTCTTGTGCAATCGCCGGCATCATCAAGCCTGCGAGCATCATACATAGTAAAAATTTCTTCATTTCTAATACATTTTTAATTGAACATTTAATATTTAATAAGTTTTATTTTTTAAGGGTGCAAAGATAGTAATTTTTTTTTCATTGATTTCACTTTCCCTGATTTTAAATTTTATTTTTTATTCAACAACTCTTTTCGTTTCAGTATTTCGGTAACTTGCTCTGCTGTGAGGTTGGTGATGGCGGCGATGGTGGCGACGGGGATGCCGACACTATGGGCGCTGAGGATGACTTCTTCGCGTCCTTCTTCGCGTCCTTTGGCTTCGCCGGCTAACCAGCTGGCTTCCATGGCGCTGACGGCGTAGTTCATGTCTTTCAGATGGTCGTAGTAGTCGCGTTTCTCTTCTTCCGACAGGTTGTCTATCCGCAGTTTTTCCTGTGCTTCCTTTAAACCCGGCGCTGTGATTTTATCGGGGACGGCGGTGTTTTTCAGAAAATATATCCACTCGTCTAACGGCGTTTTGGCAACATCATCGAAGTTTTCTACCCGCAAAACGTAATATTCGGGGTAGATATCGCTCACTTTCTCCCGCTTTATCCGCTTTTGCTGACTTTCGGTGAGTTTGAGTAAATCACCGGTATGAATACCTCGAAATTCGGTATAACCGTGATAGACATAGTCTTCCCCGTCGCCAAACTTGAAATAGACAATGTTGACGGAGTATATCTTCCGTATCTTTTCGTACCTGTCGCCCTCTTTCAGATAGTCGCAAACGACTTTCGAAACGCCATACAGCATCCGTTGGTAGTAATCTATCTCGTCGTTGTTTTGGATTTCGATGATTATCTTTTCGCCCGTCTCATCCTCTACCAAGATATCTACTCTGTTGATTTTATCCTTCTTGCGCCGTTTATTCCCCTCGCTTTCAAGGACTTCCGTTATGCGAATCTGCTTTTCGAGCAAACAACTCAAAAAACCGTTCACTACGCCAAAATCTGTCTTATTACGTAGCAATCGCTTTATTGCCCAATCGAAACGAATGTAATTTTCCATGATAAACAAAATTTTAATACCGGAAACTAAACGTCAGCATATAACTGTTAGCGTTGTTGGTCAGTTTGGCGTATGGTGAGGGGTCGTTGTTGTACCATCCGTATCTGTCGGCGTCGTAGGGGTAGTATTTCGATTTGGAGCGGGCATTTTGGTAGGCGAAGTCGAGTCCGAAAGCGCCGGCTCTGATGCCTGCTCCTACCGACCAGGTGTTGAGCGACATGTCGTTGACGTCTTTGTTTTTGAATGGCGAACTGTACCAGCCGTATCCGCCGCGGAGGTAGAGGTTGTTCCAGTGGAGTTCGGCGCCGGCTCTGACGATATGTTGGTTGGTGTAGTAGTTGCGTATCTCTGTGTTGGCGTCTCGCATAGCGCTTTCCCGACTGGGTTGCAGGGTGTTCATGCTGTGGTCAACCCATTCGTAGTCGGCGCTGATGATGGCTATTTTCCCTGCTACGAAAGCAAGGGAACCGATAGCACGCATAGGGGTTGCTTGGCTATATTCGAAGACGCGCTCCGGAGTAAATTTCGTTCCGCTCCATTTTGTAGTATCATCTTTAAAGAAAGAGGACATGCGCATCCATTCGGTTTCCTGGATGATCCAGTAGTAGGTCGGGGTATGGATGGCTGCGCCGATGCGGAGGGATGGGATGGGTTTAAAAATTGCACCGAATTTGGCGTTTATGCCGGCTCCGTCGCTCCGGTAGTCTTCTTCGTAACTCATCCCACGGAAGTTTTGGTTGCCGTATGGATCCCATTCTTCGTATTGATAGGATTGCCAGTACGACATAAACGGTATTCCCAGCGTGGCGCCGAAGTAGAGCATGTCGGAATAGTTGCCGCCCATCGTAAATACCAATTCATCAATGCCGCCTTCACGCCGTAGCAAGGCGCTCTGGGCTACATGGCTTTCTTTATCGGGTCGGAACCTATCGACGCTTTGGTCATAAATTAGCAGATTGACGGCATCTGCTAATTCATCGGCATAGAGCGGATTTTGCGGGTAAAAGTCATTATGCCAGTTAGCATTGGTAGCATCATCGGAAAGCGCTCTTACAAAAGAGTTTCTATCGTTAAATCCTTCGAAATAGATGCTGTTGTTGTAGTTAGCCAAGCGGTTGTAGCCTATTCCGAACTGAATATATTTAATGTCATTGTTTTTTCCCATGGGGATGGCAAAGACCCAGCCGGCGTTGTTGACATTCATCCGGACACGAAATTCTTCCTGATTATTGTTGAAATATTCCGAGAACGAGCGGGTATTATAGATCAGCGGTGTAAAGGTAACTTCGGACTTGGTATAGACGCCGATGCCTGCGGGGTTGATGCTCAGGGAGGTGAAGTCGCCTCCGACGGCGCCGAAAGCGCCGCCCATGCCGGTGAAACGGGCAGTCCCGCCGTAGGAGAGGTATGACAGCCTGAGGGCTTGTTCGGCATATTGTCCGAAAACCATAGTCGGCGTTAAAAAGGATAATGCGAATGTTGCTGCGATAACAATACGTTTTTTCATAATTATGGTGTGTTTAAATTTTAAATATCGGTTTTCAACAGTTAAAAATTAGTAATTATCTTCTCCCTCCGGAACTTCCGCCGCCACTGCGTGATCCGCCGCCGCTGCTACCGCCGCTGCTACCGCCACTGCTGCCGCCGCTACTTCCGCCGCTGCGCGAACCGCCGCTTGACGAAGGTGTGGAATATGAAGGCGTGCTACGCGAAGGAGTACTATTATAAGATGGTGTACTCTGTGAAGGCGTGCTGCGCGAAGGTGTACTATTATAAGATGGTGTACTTTGCGAAGGTGTGTTATAGGAAGGAGTACTGCGCGAAGGCGTTGATGACGGCGTTGACGATGGAGTGCTTCGTGTGGGCGTTTGTTGTGTGGGCGTGGTGGTGGTTGATCCCGTTCTGTTATACTCTTTGCTGTTGGGGCGCGTTGTGGCGGGGGTATAGTCGCGGGTACGCGGGTTTTCATTCGTCTGCGGTTGCGATGGCGATGAGGGCGTCGGCGTTTGACGTGTGGTAGTCGGGGTGTTACCGGTTGGCGTGGTTGTGGTACGCGGATTGGCGGTCGGAGTAGTAGTTGTTGACGTGGTCGTTGTACGCGGGTTGGCGGTCGGGGTGTTGTTATCCGTTCTGGTGGTGGTGGTTGGGGTGTTGTTATCTCTTGTGGTGATTCCGGTCGTTGGGGTATTACCATCTCTTGAGCCGATGCCGGTGGGAGTTGTGTTGCCGTCTCTGGATGTGATTCCGGTGGGCGTGGTGGTTGTGGTGCGTGGCGATGCGGTGGTATAGCGCACGTCGGAGGCGAAGTTGTTTCCTGTTCTGCCGCTTCCGCCGTTGTCGGCGCGGTATTGTCCTATGCCGTTGCTGTTGCCGCGTCCGCCGGAGGAGGCGTAATAGGATGTTCTATACGGTTGATAACTGCCGTAGTAACCGTCCCAATAGCCGTTCCAGTAACCGTTCCAGTAGCCGTTGGCGTATCCGTTCCAATAGGATCCGCCCCAGCCGTAGCCGCCGTAATAGCCATAGTGATAGCAGTGCGGGTAGTAATAGTTATATCCCCAGTTCCATCCCCATCCGAAGTAGAAACTGCCCCAGCCGCCGCAAAATCCGTAGTAAGGCGTATAGTAATAGGAGTAGTAGTAGGGATTGTAGTAGGGGTAGTCGTAGTAATATACGTAGGTTCTGGGGCCCCAGTAGCCGGTATAGACGGGGTCGTAGTAGGTGTAACTGTAGTCTCCGTAGAAGCGGAGGAGGCGGGATTCGTAACTATCGTTGTAGTAGTAGTTATTGACGATGGTGGTTCCGCCGGTTTCGTCGTTTTCCACATAAGAGTCATCGGCGTAGTAATAATCGTCCGATGAAGAAGCCGACGTGGTGGTGGTATTGGTTGCCGTGCTGTAATTGTTTCTCATGGCGTTGACGCTGCTTGGGTCTTGCACTTCGGTTTTCACGACGGCATTATTTTTACTGCTACCATCATATAAGCCATCGTCGTAATAATAAGACGTGGCGCTTTTCGTTGATGAACAACTTGTTAGAACAACAAGCATGATTGTACTGAATATTCCAAAAAACGATTTCATAACTTTTTCTCCTTTCAAAATTTAGTTTATCATTTAATTTAAGTACTTTTGCACCGTTTTTAATTTTTATACATCATATATAACAACAATTATACCAATTTTATTTTATGGCAAAAGATTTCTCAAGCAGGGAAGATAATTACTCTCAGTGGTACAACGATTTAGTGGTTCGCGCCGATTTGGCAGAAAATTCTGCTGTGCGCGGATGTATGGTCATCAAACCTTATGGTTACGCGATATGGGAAAACATGCGCGACGCATTAGATAAGATGTTCAAGGCGACGGGGCATGTGAACGCCTATTTTCCGCTTTTCATCCCGAAGTCGTTTTTTAGTCGTGAAGCCGACCATGTGGAAGGTTTCGCCAAAGAGTGTGCGGTGGTTACCCACTACCGTTTGAAAAAAGATGAACAAGGCACGGGCATCGTCGTGGACGAGGACGCGCGCTTGGAAGAGGAGTTGATTGTGCGACCTACCTCCGAAACCATCATCTGGGATACGTACAAAAACTGGATACAGTCGTATCGCGATTTGCCCATCCTGTGCAACCAGTGGGCGAATGTGGTGCGCTGGGAGATGCGCACACGCCTGTTTTTACGGACGGCGGAGTTTCTATGGCAAGAAGGACATACCGCCCACGAAACCAAAGAGGAAGCCATCGAAGAATCGGAAAAGATGATCCGCGTCTATGCCGACTTCGCCGAGAACTTTATGGCGATGCCGGTGATGACAGGGGTGAAATCGCCCAACGAACGTTTCGCCGGAGCATTAGAGACCTATTGCATCGAAGCGATGATGCAGGACGGAAAATCGTTGCAGTCGGGAACAAGCCATTTTCTCGGACAGAACTTTGCTAAGGCGTTCGATGTGAGGTTCTTAAGTCGGGAAAACCAGTTGGAATACGTTTGGGCTAGTTCGTGGGGCGTCTCCACCCGTCTGATGGGGGCGCTGATAATGACACATTCCGACGACAACGGATTGGTTATTCCGCCAAAATTGGCGCCGACACAAGTGGTCATCGTTCCTATTTACAAACAGACGGAGCAGTTGGCGCAAATCAGCGAGGTGGTGAATAAAATCAAATCCGACCTCGAAGCCAAAGGCGTAACGGTGAAATACGACGACCGTGACACGCAAAAGCCGGGTTGGAAGTTCAACGAATATGAGTTTAAGGGCGTGCCGGTGCGTTTGGCAATCGGTCCGCGCGACATCGAAAACGGCACGGTAGAGGTCGCCCGTCGCGATACGCTCACCAAAGAGATTGTCGCGCTGAACCAAGTCGCCGATATGATTCCTAACTTGCTGAACGACATACAACAAAATCTCTACGACAGAGCCAAACAACGTATGGAGGCAAACACCCGCGAAGTAAATTCGTGGGAAGAGTTTAAGGAAGAGATAGAAAAAGGCGGTTTCTTAGTGGCGCACTGGGACGGCACGCCCGAAACGGAACAACTGATAAAAGATGAAACCAAAGCGACCATACGCTTTATCCCCATCAACTCACACTTTGAGGATGGGAAGTGTATCTTTTCAGGAAAACCGTCCAAACAGCGGGTGTTTTTTGCGAGGGCGTATTGAGATTTTGTTTTACTTTCTTACCTTCCGAACAAAATCCTCTACTTCCGGACTTCCGCCCTGATAGACTAAATATCCATTGTACGGCTCTCGTTCGGTGGTTTCGTCGTTGATGGGGGTGAGCATCAGTCTTTTGACTTCTTCTCTGTCGTGGGTTTGTCCTAACGCCCATCCGAGTTTTATCCAAGCCACTTCGGGGAGCATGTTGGCGGCGGGGATGATGCCTTTCGCCATCATGTCGCGTCCGGTGTCATAGACGAACATGTGGACGTAGCCCCAGATAGTCTGCACGGTCATGTATTGATGAACGCCTGCCGCATGAGCGCGTTCGATAGCGGGGTACATCTCTTTGTTGACGTGTCCCAAGCCCGTGCCTACCCAGATGACGCCTTTGTAGCCGTTGTCGGTGATGGCGTCGAGCATGTCGGGTTTCATGCCAGGGTAATAGTAGAGCATGGTAACGCGGTCGTCGAAGGTTGGTATGATGTTGACGTTGCGGTCGTTGCGTCTCGGTTTGAAATTGTCTTTGATGGGGACGACGCCCTGTCGGGTAACCCGCGCCACCGGCATGTCGCCGATAGTACGGAAGGTGGAACGGTAGGACGAGTGCATCTTTCTGACGCGCGTTCCCCGGTGGAGCAGTCCGTATTCGTCGGAGGTAGGTCCGAACATACACACCATCACCTCTGCTATGTTGCCGTGTCCGGCGGTGGTCATGGCGTGCATCAGGTTGAGGGCGGCGTCGGAACTCGGACGGTCGGACGAGCGTTGCGACCCGACCAATACCACCGGCACCGGCAGGTTCTGGCACATGAACGTGAGCGCTGCGCTGGTATGGTGCAGGGTGTCCGTCCCGTGTCCTATCACGATGCCGTCAATTCCTTTTGCTATCTCCTCCCCTATTTTATTGGCTAAGGCGATGTATTGTTTCGGTCCCATGTTTTCGGAAAACACGGCGAAAATCTTCTCCGTATCCAAGTTGCAGATTTCGGCTAATTCGGGTACGGCGCCGTAGAGTTCGCCGGGTGAGAATGCCGGAATCACTGCTCCCGTCCGGTAGTCCAAGCGCGAGGCGATGGTGCCGCCCGTTCCCAAAAGTTTGACGTGGGGCAACCCTTCGGTATAAGGAAATTCCTTTTCGGGAATTTTGTAGTTGGCTTTCTTGTAGCCGGTCTCCTTCATGCCGGTGATGGTGTTGGTGTCAATGCCGATGTTATACCCGGTGGATATTTTCATCACGATATGTTTTTTATCGTCGTTTTCGGCACGTGGGAGGATGGTTCCCGTAAAATTCCCGCGCGTGGTCTCCACCTCGGCGGCGCCCCATACGCGCACGTTATACTTTTGAAGCAACTCTAATGCTTCGCCTTTGTAGCCTTGAAAAAAGTCTTCTGCCATATATTTGTGTTATATTATGTTGTTATTCAATATGTTAAAATGATATTCCTAAATTAAATAAAAATTGGTGGTCAATGACGGTGTAGCCGGTTTTGATGTATTCTTTGTCACTATCAATTCCATGGGCATAATTCCAGAAGTCGTAATTTTTTGAAACGGATTGATACCCGACAGATATATTTATTGCATTTCTATTATCTCCTTTAAAAGCAACACCTACGTTTGCAGCCACAAATAATCCGTTTTTCAACTTGACCTTCCCATAATTGTCCCCTTTTATCACCCAATTTGAAAAATTTATTATTTCTTTTGTAATAAGGAAATTATTTCCTATTTTAAAATCTATAAATGGAGATTTTTTTTGGTCTAAAAAATCACTTCGAAGGTATAAATATAAGGGAATTCTGTGTGTAGTCACAGATTCAGGAGTTAAATAATAAACATATTGATCATAAATACGGTAAAAAAACCGATTATCTTCCTGTTTATAATATGAATAACCTATCCCTAATCCCACCTTAAAATAATGTTTTAATTCAACACCTCCCATAAAATTACATCCATATACTAATGCTTTATAGGATAATTTTGCATCATCACTGAAAGAATAATCAGGTTGACCTTCCCAAGATGCCTCCTTCCTCATACTTATCCCCAAATTAGCCTCTACCGCGTAAAAATGTTTTATCGGTTTCTTTTCTTGAGCCATGAGCCATGGCGTTGCTACCAAAGAGCAAAGAAAGAGTAAAATTGTTTTTTTGAAAACGTTCATTTTATTTTTATTTATTGTTATTTTCTATTATATATGCTTTATTCTTTTCAAAATGATGTATCTGTTTAAAAAACGATGGAACAAAAAGTATCAATTCTTCCATTATTCACACATTCGTCAAGCAATATTTTCATACGAGGATGGAGGATGAAGTTTCAATTAGTTTTTTCGACATTTCTAATACACGAATTGCTTGATAAGATTGAACACTGTCAAAATCCTGTAAAAAATCATTCACAGTCTCGCCTGTCTCCAAATAGTCAAAAAGATTTTTTACAGGTACCCGTGTCCCACAAAAAACAGGCGTACCGCCCAAAATATCGGTATCTACGTTAATCACTTTTCCAATATTTTTCATCATTGTAACATTTTTAATTCCAAAGGCAAAGATACAATCTTTATTTTTATTCTGTTCATTGTTCATTTATTTATGATTATTCTATTTTCGCAAGTTCGGAAAGGGCTATATTCCCCACGCTCCACGATCGCAGCGCGCCCATGACGTGATTAACCTTGTCCTGAGCGGAGGTGTTTTTCCGTTTCGGGACAAATTCTTTCTGGATGGATTTCTGTTGATTCAAAATCTCTTCTTTTCTAAACTTCCTGTAATTCAATGCTTTAAGTATATCTTTAAAATCTTGTTGCGGATTTTTGAACATCTCTTCCAACATCTTCGGGGCGATAGCCGTCTCTATATTTTCCTGTTTCAGGAACGCGAACATCTCGAATATCCTTTGAGGGTCAAAATGACGTTGTTTATATTTTCCTTGCATCTTTTTGAGGGTTTGCCCGAAGAAGAGCGCTGTGTATTTCGGATTCAGTCCGAGTTCGTCCGCTATCTTTTTGATGACCGGATAGTAGTTGTGGGTAAAGAGAAAATGGAAGACCGTTGTCGGTACACCCCACGCTACCAACTGGTTATAGCGGTCGTGGACTTCGTCCGGCACTCTGTGGCGTAAAGTATCAATGTAGGCGGTTTCCAACGGGATGGGAGCCGAGTCGGTGTCGGGATACATGCGGTCGGCGCCCGGCAACACTCGTTCGAAGATGGTCGTTCCGTCTTCAAAAGATTTTCTGGTTTCGTTCGGAACGCCATCGAAAGTCATCTGACAACGCTCCTCGATGGTTTCCAAAGCGGTTTTCACGTCGGCTGCGGGCGACCAGAAGATAATCTGGGCGTCGTTCTCTTTGGCGTTGAACAGTTTTTGTATTTTATTGAAGATGTCGTCTCCGACGATTTCGTCAATATCTTCCGATGTAGCCATGTTGGGTTTTTCGATGCAGGCGATGACTTTCAGACGGTTGGTAAATTCGTCGTAAAAAGGTTTCGTGGGTTGCGTGAAATGCGAAAGCAAACCGCCGAAACAGGGGAGATTGACCGCATACAGTTTTTCATTGCGTGCCATCGCTTCCCGAATGGGCTGATAATCAAACTGAAACTGCTTTGGATCCAACTCCAAAACGCCCATCTTCCAATCTTCTTTTTGTATTCTGTTTCGCAACTCTTCACGTATGCTCAGCAGCGCCCATTGTCTAAACGCCTCTACGTGAGTGAGTTCCGGAATCCATTTGGTGCGTGAGACGCCTTTTATCTCGACGCGGTGTCCGCCTCTGCAACTTACGTTGACGTCTTCTCTGCCGGCGCCTATGCCGGTGCGGACTTTTCCGGTGCTTCGGTTCAGGAAACGAATGTAGTCGCAGCACTCTTTCACCTCGTCGGGATTGACCATGTCGGGATAGGTTACCGTTTCGATGAGCGGCATCCCGAGGCGGTCGGTGCGGTAAATCCGCGTATGCCCGATGTCGGAGACTTCGCGGCAGGAGTCTTCCTCAATGCTCAACTGTATCAGCCGGATTTTCTTGTGGCGTAACGGAATTTCGCCCTCCACGCCGAGGATGGCGGTGCGTTGAAATCCGGTGGGGATGGAGCCGTCCAAATACTGTTTTCTGGTGATATGCACCTCACCGACGATGTTTAACTTGGAGAGCAGCGATATTTCCAATGCTATCTCCAGCGCTTCGCGGTTGATTGGGAAGGGCGGCGTGTCGTCCACATCGTAGGTACACGCGGTTTTGTTGGCGATGCGGTAGATGATGTTTTTTTTCGTTTTAAACTCCATCAATGCCGTGCCGTCGTACTCGCCCAATTCGGAAAGCGTGGGGCGCATGTGCCGTATTAATTCGGCATCGTACTCATCCGGTTTTTGAAAAAATCCTGCCGGACAGCGACAGAAAAGTTTCTTCTTGGTCAATAATTGTTG
Source organism: Bacteroidales bacterium (assembly GCA_009777825.1). Taxonomy (GTDB): domain Bacteria; phylum Bacteroidota; class Bacteroidia; order Bacteroidales; family WRLA01; genus WRLA01. The sequence continues at coordinate 3,657 of WRLA01000022.1, read as the reverse complement.
GTGGACTTCGAGTCCTGACATGAAACCTATCCTGTCGTAATCAGCCTGTTTTGCTTCTTTCCGACTGACGTAACCTATTCTCTTACAGGTATCTTCATAGTTCTTTCGCGGGTCTATTCTCTTCATCGAATATGAAATTTATTTAAGGCGCAAAAGTACGAAAAATATCAAGTAGAAAAAGATTTTTTTTTCAATGTTAAAAATGGGAATATTATAGTGGATTTTCGTAAAGCGTAGTTCAATTTTAATCATTTCCTTTGCACCATATTAAAGGTAACACTAATAAGAAAGTAAAATGCATAAATTACAAGTAGCAAAATATACTAAATTAATACTGAAAAATCTATGAACCCATGTCATGCAAATGAGCAAATTACTTGCTTTCAATACAATGAAAAAGAGCCACCAATAGAATTTGTTGCGCTGTCGGAAGGGAAAATTTTTGAAGTCCTGTCCAATACTAATCAGATAGTTTTTACTCACAGTGGTTCCGTAACTGTTTTTTGTGGTGCACTATCGGATAAAAAGATGAAGAGCGGCGAGTCCATCTTAATACCCATCCAAAACGCCGCTACCTTCACCGCCCTGAGGAAGACAACCCTCTTGGTGATGAAATTAGATTTCGAAACGCTCACCGCCTGCGAATCCTTTCCGCTGAAATTGTTGTTGAACAGATATGAGAAGAGTCGGGAAAAGGACGACAGCGTGAGCGTGTTAAAATATAATCGCCACCTGAAAAACTTCTGTAATGTGCTGGCAGACTACGTGAAAGACGGAATAAAATGTTCCTACTTTTACGGGTTGAAAATACGAGAATTTCTCTACCTGATACGGGTTTATTATGACAAAATTGCCGTTTTCCACTTCTTTAAACCTGTTTACAACGATGATTTTATCTTCATAAACAGCGTTTACCAAAATATGGACAAGGTGAAAACGATTAAAGAATTGGCGTCCGTACTCGATTATAGCATGTCTGGGCTGGAAAAGCGGTTTCACAAGATTTTTAAAAATTCGCCCCACCAATGGATGCAACAACAAAGAGCCAAAAAAATCTACTACGAGATCAATTGCACCAAAAGGACATTTTCGGAAATTGCTTTCGACTTCGGCTTCTCCTCGCCCGCCCACTTCAACGACTTCTGCCGCATATATTTCAACGATACCCCCGGCGGCGTAAGAAAAGAGAGTGAAAAACTGTCAATAGCACTGTTTAAATGATTAATGTTAGCTGTCGGGGTGAGAGGAAACTCACCGCCCCCGCAACACATTGACGCACAGCATTTATTTTTTGCCACTTTTTACCACTATTCCGGTCCATATACTATTATTTACTACTTTTTGCGACTGCATTTATTGCCTACAACCCTTGCCAAATATTTTTCCATTCATATTTTTCGATAATCTGATCAGCAAAACAACGATAACCCCTCAATTCCAAATCTTTTAAATACAGAAAGTCAAGAATACAATCATAAATTTTCGAATACTCCGTGTTTTCATATACACATTTACGACAAGTATTTACTTTCTTTAAAAGAATTTCATACTCGGAAATAATTTCATCATCATGTACAGAGCCAGGATTCTTTTCGTCGCACTTAAAAAACTTTACTCGTTGTTCCAATAAAGGAACAATAAATCTTCTTTCTTCCTTAGTAAATATTACACCTTTATTCATTTTTAAAAACCTCAAGATTATTATCTCCAAAAATTAATTTCAAAACCTCTTCCCGTTTATCCTTTTTCAATTCTATTGCCACGGAAACCCTATCTTCCTCCTTGTAATTATAAACATCCGAGACGTTAACATAAATCTCCGGATACGTAATTACTTCCAATAATGATTTATTAAGCGTTTTACAAAATGACAATAGCACTTCTAAGTCAGTTTTTGACTTACCGCACTCAAATCTCGCATATTTTGATTGCGTGATTTTCATTTCATCCGCTAACTGTTCTTGGCTTAAATTAGCCTGTTCCCGAAACATCCTTACATTCTTCAAAATTTTTTCTTTCATATGCAAAATTATTTAATTGATTTATAATATGTTAGTCATTTTTTGTTGTGTCTTTGCAGCCAAATTTTAATAGACAAAAGTACAAAAAAATTAGACATAAATAAATGGCAAGCAGACGCAACAAAAATTCTTTTCAAAAAGGAATCGGACAGGTTAAAAAGAACGACCTTTTAAAAGTAAAACAAAGCATCATGAAAGTTACCGGAATAACCAGTAAGGCGTCATGGTACAACCGATTGTACGGGAAAATCATCCCCAACAACCACCGTGCAATGTGATTTAACCGAGAAAGAGGCGGAAAAGATAAGAAAAGGGTTGGAATGGGAATCAACATCTTCCAGTGGGGTTACTTGCAAAACAACAGCCACCAAGAAGAAAATGTAGCGTTACGGTAAGTTATAAGTTTCGGTGAGGATGCTTCTAAACAGCCAAACGCACCTGAATCAACTCTCCGGCAAGTTGATGAAGCGCGTCGTCTATCTTTTCAACCGTTTTTTTCGTAGGACGTGTATAGCCGTTGACGTAATGACTTAATTGCCGTTGATTGATTCCTGTTATTCTTCCCAAGCCGGCTAATGAAAATTTGCCGGCATAATAATTGAGAAATGAAGCAACGTCATAAACTATGTTGAACTCGGCTTCAACAAATTTCTTGCCCAACTCTTTATGAAATTCTTTCATCGCCCGATATGCCGAATGAAAGTCTTCTATGGCTTCTTTTACACTGTCTCCATTCCCGTGTATTCCATAATTTAACCTCTTTTCTTCCAAATCAACATATACGCTGTATGTACCATCGTTTCCTTTTTCTACAAATGCTTTTACTGTGTTCATCTTTAATCCTTTCTTTAATGACGTTAAAGTTTAATTCCCGAATCTTCGCTAATTGATTTTATTGTTCCCCTTTTTACTTCCTGACTTTTATGATGACTCATTTTGAAATATTTACCCGTAACAGGGCTGTACCACATCGGATGTCCGCTCATCTCGCCGGCGTAATAACACCCTTCATTTTTCAATTTCCTTTCTACTTCCGAATATTTCATGTCATTAGAGCCTCTAATAATTTCGCTGCAAAGGTAGTATTAATATTAATACGAACAAAAAAAATAAAAAAATTTTATTTTTCCCTTTACAATGAAAAAGTTAGGTTTATTAATGTTAATGGCGATTGCCTTTATGTTTGCGTCCTGCAATAAAAGCAATGATGATGGCGGTAATGGCGGTGGTAATGGCGGTGGTAATGGAGTTACTACATATTGCTGGAAGTTCACCGTAACAATGAAATGTACAGGGATGGACACGGTTACATCAACAAGTACACAGTGTAATTTGACGGAAAAGCAAGTCGAAGATGTGCGGATAAGCTTAGAATCAACATCCTCATCCGGACCGCAAACGCTCGAAAACATCTTTGCATTTCTCCATTGCAACTTCATTACGTCGCTCAGGTTCCTTAATACAATGGAGACCGGCGTAATCACGAATTGTCTCCGTCAACCCGGTCATAGGATTAAACACCCTATAATAGATGTGCCACTTCTTGGACACATCCATTCCAAAATTCTTTACAACAGGTTCTGAAAAATCATTCTTCATCTCTTTACTCTTTTAAACTGGACCAACAGAGAGTAAA